>JAZRGY010000097.1:0-13257 GCA_045644485.1 Candidatus Cryptobacteroides sp.
TCGGGGTGTGGCGCAGTTGGCTAGCGCATCTGGTTTGGGACCAGAGGGTCCTGTGTTCGAGTCACAGTACCCCGACAAATTTGAAAAGCAACTATCTGAAAATCAGATGGTTGCTTTTTTCTTTTCCGGCAGTCTGTCTGGCACGAAATATTTTACTATATTTACGCTGTGAATCAAATATTTCGTTGATTGTCATAAATACACTATAGTTATGAAGATTCATTTTACCCTTGGGCTGATCCTTGCAGTGGCAGCCGTCATTTCCTGCACAAGTAACAGTCAGGTTGGAGTTCTTACAGAACCGACAAGTGCAACTACAAACTTTCCGGGCTCCGAATATCCGAAGATAAATCCGGATCTCAGTGCTGTCTTCCGTAATGATATGCCGGATGCAAATGCCGTATCTGTAAATGTGGGAGGCAAGAACTACCAGATGGCAAAAGGTGAGGACGGTATCTGGGAGGTTACGACAGAACCTCTTGTTCCGGGTTTTCACTATTATACGATGACTGTGGACGGAAAACCTATCTCTGACCCTAACAGCAGACAGTATTTCGGCTCATTCTACTGGTCGAGCGGTATAGAGGTTCCTGAGGCGGGAGTGGATTATTATCTTGAGAAGGATGTTCCTCATGGTGCAATAGAGATTGTACGATACGATTCCAAACTGACAGGCGCTGCCAGGTCATGCTACGTGTATCTGCCGCCGCAGTATATTTCCGAGCCGGAACGCAGGTTTCCTGTTCTTTATCTGATGCATGGCGCCGGTGAGAATGAGACAGGCTGGGCTACACAGGGCATGATGGCAAACATCATGGATAACCTTATTGCTTCAGGAGAGTGCGAACCGATGATCATCGTGTGCGAGCATGGTGTAGCAAATCTTGCAGGGGCAGAACCGGCAGGCCGTTTCAACCTCTTCAATTTTGATGCATTCGAGAAAGTAATGGTAGAGGAGAGTGTACCTTTCTTCGATTCACATCTGCGTACTATTACTGACCGTGACCACCGTGCTATCTGCGGACTCTCTCTTGGCGGTTTCCAGTCATACACAATCGGTCTCAACCATCCTGAACTTTTTGGATGGATCGGTGGATTCAGCGGTTCGGGCCGTGGTCCTAACGACCGTCGTGATGCAGAGATGTATCCGAAGTCTCTTAATGATGATTATCATCTGTTCTATATAAGTATAGGTACTGACGAGCCTGCAGGAATGTATCAGGGTATCTACGACCTTCATGTGGCATTGGAGAACCTTGGTATCAATCACGTATACTACGAGTCTCCTGGTACTGGTCACGAGTGGCTCACATGGAGGCGTTCTCTCCATCAGTTCGCTCCAATGCTTTTCAAATAGGATATGATACGGGCAAAAGGTATAGAGAAATCTTTTGGTGCTCTGAAGGTACTGAAGGGAATAGATTTCAGCGTGTCTAAGGCGGAGGTCGTGTCCATAATGGGTGCTTCGGGCGCAGGAAAATCCACATTGCTGCAGATTCTCGGTACGTTGTCCACTCCGGATGGTGGCTCCCTTTCCATAGATGGGACTGATGTCCTTAATCTTGGAGGTAAGGCCTTGGCGGAGTTCCGTAACCGCAGTTTGGGATTTGTTTTCCAGTTCCATCATCTCCTCCCTGAATTTACCGCAATTGAAAATGTGATGATACCTGCGTTCATTGCCGGACGTTCCCGTAAGGATGCTCAGGAGGCAGCAACTGCGCTTCTGACTGAATTGGGATTGGCGGAACGTCTGGGACACAAGCCTTCAGAACTTTCCGGAGGAGAGCAGCAGAGGGTCGCAATCGCGCGTGCCTTGATAAATCAGCCTGCTGTCCTGTTTGCAGATGAGCCTTCAGGAAACCTTGATTCCAAGACAAAGGAGGAACTTCACCGTCTGTTTTTTGACCTCAGGGACAAATATGGGCAGACCATCGTCATCGTGACCCACGATCCGGATCTTGCTGCCATGTGTGACAGGTCACTTTTCATGGTGGATGGTCTTTTTGTCGAAGAAGGAACTCAGGAGAAGAGTCTGTAGATCAATGGGTACATTCCGTTTCAAGAGATTTGAGGTAGTCAACGAGAAGAGCGCCATGAAAGTCAATACCGATGGCGTTCTTCTCGGTGCTTCCATGACCGTACGTCCATCTGACCATAATATCCTTGATATAGGTACAGGAACCGGCACTATTGCCCTCATGGTCGCCCAACGCCTCTTCCAGACAGGGTTGGTCGATGCATCCGTGGCGAATATTCATGCCATCGATATAGATGAGGCCTCAGCGACTGAGGCAGCGGCGAATTTTGCCGCCTCTCCATGGCATGAAGTTCTTCGTGCTCATAATGTGTCTCTTGATGAATATGCATCTTCGGATGCCGGATGCGTGTATGACCTTATTTTTTCTAACCCTCCATATTTCGAAGATTCTCTGAATGCTCCTGAAGAGAGGCGAAACAATGCGAGACACGCCTCTAATGGTCTTTCATATAGGGAGATTCTTGATTTTGCTTCCTTGCGCCTGACAGATCAGGGAAGGGTGTCTCTTGTGCTTCCCGCTGAAACCGAACCATCTCTATGTCGCCATGCAAGGATGGACGGACTGCACCTGCATCGCATTATACGTGTCAGGACGGTACCGAGGAAGAAACCTTCCAGGATAATCGCAGAGTTTTCCAGAGTGCGGCCTGATTCTGTCTGTGAGGAAACCCTTACTATACAGAATGAGGGAAAGTATACTCAAGAGTACCTTTCCCTCATGCATGACTTCTATCTTTTTGCTTAGTTCTGCGGCGGCCTTCCAGGACCACGCTGAAGCATCATGATATGCTGTCTTCTGAATTTTTCTTCCGCAACGAAGATCTTTGCTACTTTTCGTTCAGGAAGGATCTTTTTGTATTTTTCTACAGATTCGTTCCTGATCTCGTTCTGGCTTTCCATTGCTTCAAGATATCTTTCAAGGCATTTACTTACTTCCTTGTCAGACTTGTTTTCATTGAGTGCCTTTTCAAGTTCCATGTAGGAAGAAAAGGTACTGAATGTGGCCTTGTCCAATTCTTCGCTTACGGCATTGTAAATCGGCCAGAATTTCTGGGCTTCTTCGCTTGTAAGCCCTATTTCCATAGTCAAGAAGGCTATCTTTCCGCTCTGCATCCTTTCTTTCCAGTCATTTGCATTTGGCTGTGCATAGGCGGTCATACCTGTCAGGACCATGGTAAGAATTGCGATGATTAATGAAACTGATTTTGTTTTCATGGCTCCTGTTATTTTGAAAGTTCTATTTCTTCAGCGGTTACACCTGTGTATATAAGGTAATTTATGATATCATCTTCGCTTATCTCAGCCTCTGCGAGTTGATATCCATATTCCATCTCATATGCGATGGTTGTCGTGAAGTTGTCTGAGAACATCATATAGTCTTCCTCAGTCATCTGGTACTGCGGTACAGATTTCTCCAGAAGGAATGTTCCTGCAGTGACCATGAAGATGAATACCGCGGCCATTGCTGCATACGGTGCAATCCTGGTGCGGAAGTCCAATCTGCGTACCTTGGACTTTGACGCTTCAGCCTTGAAGGTTTCAAAATATCCTTCAGGGACTGTAAACGGCATCTGCCTGAGTTCTGTGCAGTCTTTCAATATGTCATTTCCCTGTTTCATCATATATTAGACACTTATGGTTTTAAAAGGTTTATTCTTTATGTTTCAATTACTTTCTGTATATCTTCCTTGACCTTGTTGTAGGCGTGGTGGTATGACGCCTTCAATGCTCCTACCGAGGTGCCTGTGATATCTGAGATGTCTTCATACTTCATTTCATCGAAGTATCTCAGATTGAAGACGACCCTCTGTTTTTCCGGGAGGCGTTGTATCGCCTTGTGTAGTTCACGTTGCAGGTGGTTGCCGTTGAAGTGGGCATCATCGTCTATCATCTTCTCGATGACCGCTGATGAGGACTCCAGCGAAATCAGTGCCTTGAATCTTTTTTTACGAAGATGGTTAAGGACCTCATTTGTCGCTATCCTGTACAGCCAGGTATATAGTTTTGCATCACCTCTGAATGTGGGGAGCGCTGTCCATATCTTGATGAATATATCCTGAAGAAGGTCGTTTGTGTCTTCGTGATTGCATAGAAATCTTCGGACGTGCCAGTAGAGCCTTTCAGTGTAGGCATTCACTATGCCATTGAAAGCCTCCTCCTGCCTTCCTTCGCAGTAAAGTCTTATGATTTCATTGTCTGTCACCTATGTTAAGACACTTTAATATAACCATGGATTAAACAAAAATAGGGAAAATTTTCCTAATTTATTATCTTTGCACCGATTATATACAGACGATGAAACATACAAGAAATTTTTGCATCATTGCACATATCGACCATGGTAAGAGCACTCTGGCAGACAGAATGTTGGAAATAACCAATACCCTTACCGAGCGCGACATGGAGAATCAGGTCCTGGACTCCATGGATCTGGAGAAGGAGAAGGGTATCACGATCAAGAGCCATGCGATCCAGATGGATTATGTGCATAACGGAGAAAAATACACTCTGAATCTTATCGATACTCCGGGCCATGTGGACTTTTCATATGAGGTGTCACGTGCTATCGCCTCTTGCGAAGGTGCCCTCCTTGTTGTGGATGCCACTCAGGGAATCCAGGCCCAGACCATATCTAACCTTTACCTTGCGATAGAGCACGATCTTGAGATCATTCCGGTTCTCAACAAGATTGATGTGGAATCCGCTATGGTTGATGTGGTTACAGACCAGGTTGTCGACCTTCTTGGTTGCAAACCTGAAGATATCCTTCTCGCGTCAGGTAAGACCGGACAGGGAGTGAAGGAAGTCCTGGATGCCATTGTGGAAAGGATCCCTGCTCCTACAGGAGATCCGGACGCTCCGCTTCAGGCCCTTATCTTCGACTCGGTCTTCAACTCTTTCCGAGGCATCATCGCATATTTCAAGGTAATGAACGGCTCTATCAAGCCAGGGGACAAGGTCAAGTTCGTAAGTACAGGAAAGGAATATGTTGCTGATGAAATCGGCGTTCTGAAGATGAAGATGCATCCTCGCAAGGAGATTCCTTGCGGAAGTGTGGGATATATCATTTCCGGAATCAAGACTGCTGTTGAGGTGAAGGTGGGTGATACCATCACTCATGCGGGCCCTAACGGCTGCAAGGATGCTATTGCCGGTTTTGAGGAGGTCAAGCCGATGGTCTTTGCAGGTATGTATCCGGTGGAGACTGACCAGTATGAGGAACTCCGCGCTTCTCTTGAGAAGTTTCAGTTGAACGATGCTTCTCTTGTCTTTGAACCAGAGTCTTCTCTTGCTCTCGGCTTCGGTTTCCGTTGCGGTTTCCTCGGACTTCTCCACCTTGAGATCGTACAGGAGCGTCTGTTCCGAGAATTCAATATGGATGTCATCACGACTGTTCCGAACGTATCTTATAAGGTATATACGACACAGGGTGAATGTCTTGACGTCCATAATCCTTCAGGCCTGCCTCCTGCAACTCTTATCGACAGGATCGAGGAGCCTTACATCAGGGCTCAGGTGATTTCCCGTTCGGACTATTATGGTCCGATAATGAAACTCTGTCTTGACAAGAGAGGTGTACTTATCAACCAGCATTATCTTACAGCGGACCGTCTGGAACTTACCTATGAGATGCCGCTTTCCGAGATTGTCTTTGACTTCTATGACAAACTCAAGTCTATCTCCAAGGGTTATGCCTCTTTTGACTATCATGTCATAGGCTTCAAGGAGGCTAAACTTGTGAAACTGGATATCCTTCTCAATGGAGATCCTGCTGATGCTCTTTCTACCTTGATTCATGCGGACCATGCATATGATTTCGGACGAAAGATGTGCGAGAAACTCAAGGAACTTATACCAAGGCAGCAGTTTGATATTGCGATTCAGGCTGCAGTGGGAGCAAAGATCATTGCGCGTGAAACTGTGAAGGCTGTCAGGAAGGATGTGACTGCAAAGTGTTATGGTGGTGACATCTCGCGTAAGAGAAAACTTCTTGAGAAGCAGAAGCAGGGTAAGAAGAGGATGCGTCAGATCGGTACCGTCGAAGTTCCGCAAAGCGCCTTCATGGCCGTCCTGAAACTTGACTGATTAAAAAAGGGAAACCTCACGGCTTCCCTTTTTTTAATGTCTTCTGCTTTCCTGAGAAATTGCACACATTTTTTAGAAAACTCAAGAGCGCAGAAAGAGACGAATAAGATTCTTAACCACTGCAAAGGTCGCTGTCTTTTTCGTCTCTTTTGTTGTATGCTTTGTTGTTTTAGTTGTTGTTTTAGCCCTCTGGCGTTGTTTAAATGCAGTATTGCGTAGGATTCCTATTCTTCTACAATGTCCAGCAGAGAGTTGAATCTGTCACGAATCTCGTTGGCAAAATCGCCGTCGTCAAAGAAATCTGTGAGGTCTGCTACATATGATATGCAGTTGTAGCAACTCTCGAATTCGTCCTTTGCATAGTCGTAGAAGTTGAGGTAGAATTCTGTTGAGACGAAGATCTCATCCATGAATCTTCTCGCTAGGTCGAGAGCCTTGTCGTCTGCTCCGGCATTGTAATATGTCTCGATCATATCGATGACCATGTATTCGTTCGAGAATCCAAGATATGTCATGTCGAGAGGGAAGTTTTCTACCGGCACATATTCCTGACACATATCAAGGAGTTCGATTGCTCTTTCCTTGTCTGAAATCTTAAGCATCTCCTTGGCTGCATTGACAAACAGATTTCTCTGGGAAAGAACTCCGCAGAATGTGTAGAAGTGCTGATAGTCGATGAGGTAGTCGTTCCTCTTGAGGGCATCCCATGTGTAGACTTCCTTGATCTTGTGATAAAGGTCCTCAGCGTCTGCAAATCCGATCTCAGTGCTCTTCATCTTGTTCTTTATAGGCACGAATCTGTATGAATAACCGTCATACTGCAGGTAATCCTTGATTCCGACCTCGAGGTCTCCTCCCATGCTGAGTAGATTGATCGGACGGTCCCACTCGTAATTGGAAAGAAGGTCAAGCATGAAGAGTTCAGGTTTGGTAAGATAATCCTTGTCCTTTGGAATGGTAAGGGTTATCTGATCCGGGATGAGGTCTGCATATTTCTCGTCAAGTATGCCGTATTTAAGGACATTTTCCTTGTTTACCGGGATAGAGAACCTTCTGGAAAGTATGTAATCGACCATCTTTCCGCTTGTAAGAGGAATCTTTGCATCCGGATGTCTGAATATACGCATCACGTCTGCCAATGGAATGATGGTGTCGCGCGTATCATATATATATATGAATTCGTTTGTTCCGTAGAGATACTGCTCAGGTCCTACGGTGAGATCCAGAGGTTTCGACTCGTTCATGGACCATTTCATCTGGTCGATGTGCCAGTCTGTACCCAGAAGTGATGTGTTGGCGATCCTGACGTCAGTACGTATGTTCTCCACTTCCTGTGCATACCAGAGAGGGAAGGTGTCATTGTCTCCGTGTGTGATCAGTATGCCGTTTTCTCCGACTGAGTTGAGGTAGTTCTTCGCCATCTCGACGGCAGTATATCTGTTGCTTCTGTCGTGGTCGTCCCAGTTTTCTGCAGCCATGAGTGCAGGTACTCCGAGGGTAAGAACTGTTACTGAGGCTGCTACGGCAGTTTCGATTCCTTTTCGTTTTCCGACCATTTCCATCACCCATGAATACAATGCAGCCACTCCAAGACCTATCCAGATGCTGAACGAATAGAATGAACCTGCGTATGCATAGTCGCGTTCGCGTGCCTGGAACGGAGGCTGGTTGAGGTATATCACGATGGCTATGCCTGTCATGAAGAACATCAGGAAGGTGAGCCAACATCCTCTGCCGTCCTTTCTGAACTGGAAGAATATTCCGAGTATACCGAGAAGGAGAGGCAGCATGTAATAGTGGTTCTTGCCCTTGTTGTTCTTCAGGTAATCCGGTGCTCCGCTCTGGTCGTCGAGACGTAACTGGTCTATTACCGGTATTCCGCATTCCCAGTTGCCGGCGAACAGGTCTCCCGGGCTAGGGCTGTGGATGTCATTCTGACGTCCAGCAAAGTTCCACATGAAATATCTCCAGTACATCCAGTTCATCTGGTAGTCGATGAAGTATGTCAGGTTCTGGAAGAATGTAGGTTTCTTGTGTGTTGCGCCTGGAACACTCTTTCCATTCTTGCCTATGTATGATTGGTAGAATGATATGTGCTTAGGGTCAGAACTGCTCCACATCCTTGGGAAGAGCATCTTTCCTGAAGACTTGTAGACGATCTTTCCGGGACCTTCTGCCTTGATGTATTTATCTCCCATAGGCGCCCAGTATTCTGTCGTCTCGATTTCGTAAGGGGCGTCGAAATATTCACCATATATGAGAGGGTTGCTTCCGTACTGCTCACGTCCGAGGTATCTGACAAGGGTGAAAGGATTGTCAGGCTGATACTCATTGGTAGGAGTCTTTGCTGCCGAACGGATGATTACGATGGAGAAAAGGGAGAATCCGATCACGATCATCGTAAAGCAGAGCAGGACTGTGTTTGCGAATACCTTCTGATTCTTCATTGTGCGGAAAAGTCCCCAGAAACAGAGGCCGAGAAGGGCGAACATGAAGAATATCGCACCGCTGTTGAAAGGCATCTTAAGTGTGTTCACGAAGAAGAGGTCGAAGTATGCCGCAATCTTCGGGAGATATGGGATGATGCCGAAAAGTATGATCGCCAGAATTACGACAGATACTGCGAAGATCTTGACGTATTCCTTGATGCTGTAGTGTCCGTTCTCGCGTTTCTTGTAATAGAACAGGAATACGAGGGCAGGAATTGCAAGAAGGTTCAGCAGGTGGATGCCTATGGACAGGCCCATGATGAAGGATATGAGTACGATCCATCTGTTTGCATATGCGCTGTCTGCCTGTTCATACCATTTTGTCATGGCCCAGAATACCAGGGCTGTGACAAGGGATGACATGGCATATACCTCGCCTTCCACAGCAGAGAACCAGAATGTGTCGCTGAATGTGTATGCAAGTGCTCCTACTGCTCCTGATCCGAATATCGTGATGGCCTTGGCAAGGGAATATGTGCCGTCTTCGGACGGTCTGATGATTCTTTTGGCAAGGAATACGATGGTAAGATACAGGAAGAATATCGTGAATGCCGAGCAGATTGCACTCATTGCGTTTACTGCAACTGCTGCATGCATGTTGTCCGCGAACATTGTGAAGAATCTTGCGAACAACTGGAATACAGGGTTTCCTGGCGGGTGACCCACTTCCAGTTTATACGATGATGCGATGAACTCGCCGCAGTCCCAGAATGAGGCGGTCGGTTCGATGGTGAGGAGATAGGTGACCGCTGATATCGCAAATACTGTTACTGCGGTCAGTCTGTTCCAGAATGTGAATTTCTTATTATTCATTTATAACTTGTTTGTCTATTGCTCCAAACTGACAAATATACGACTATTATCATTATATTTGCAAAAAGATTTTTATTCAGATGGCAGATAACGATTGGAAGAAAAGGCTAGGGGTCGTGTTTTCCACCAACCCCGACTTCAATTATGAAGAGGCGGCTGAGGAAGAACCGCAGACATTGGAACCTTCTAAACAGAACCTTATAGTGTCTATAGACAGAAAAGGAAGGGGCGGAAAGCAGGTTACGCTTGTCACTGGTTTTGTCGGTACATCTGATGATCTGTCCGATCTTGGCAGGATGCTTAAGGTGAAATGCGGGGTCGGAGGCAGTGCAAAGGATGGAGAAATCACCATACAGGGCGATTTCCGCGACAGGGTTGTGACCTTGTTGAAAGATATGGGCTACAGAGCCAAAAGGGGAAACTGACATGTTGTTCAATCTGCTGGCATTATTTGCTTTTCTGACCACGCTTCTCCTGATGAGGCAACTGGTCAATATTCTTCCTTCTCTTCTGGCTTGTCTTGCCAGAGGAAAGGAAAATATAAATCTGGAGTCGAGTGTCAAGTTGAGTCGTGACAGGAACCTTCTCGCTCTTGCAATGATCGTTCCTTTCTGTCTTATGGCGTTCAGATACAGGTTATATTGTCCAAAGTTTCTGGAGGGGATGTCTTCGGAGGGCTTTCTTGGGTCGTGTTTCGGGGTGTTTTTTGCCTACATCCTCTTGCGTTTCATGCTGACGCATATTTTTCGTCCCAACAAGATGCCAAAAAAGGTGTATGAGGCGGCCAGTAAGGCCTCTTTCAGTTTTTTTATAATCTATGTCCTGATACTTCTCGCCTTGATTGCGCTGCTAGGGGTGATTGATGTCCCGGAAACAGATATCAGAAATGCAATGCTTTGGGTATCAGCGGTCATATATCTTTTGTTTCTTGTCAGAAAAATACAAATTTTTTCCACTTCTTGCTCTGTTTTCGCAGGTTTTTTGTACCTTTGCGCCCTCGAAATGATACCTACCGGAATTTTAGTTGTTTCGGCTATTATTTTTTAGAAAGGAATGAGCGTAAAGAAGATATTGATTTCACAGCAGCAGCCGAAGACGGCTTCGCCTTATACCACTATTGCAGAGAAGTTTGGAGCAGAGTTTGACTTCAGACAGTTCTTTAAGATGGAGCCTCTGACTTCCAGAGAGTTCCGTTCCCAGAGGATAAACATACTTGACTATACGGCTATTGTATTCTCGGCACGAACTACAATTGACGCTTTCTTTCAGTTATGTGAGGAACTGCGTGTGAAAGTGCCTGAGACAATGAAATATTTCTGTACTACAGAGGCTGTGGCAAACTATCTTCAGAAGCATATCGTCTATAGAAAGAGGAAGATCTTCTTCGGAGACGGTACTCCTGACTCGATCATCGGTCTTATAGGAACAAAGCATAAGGGAGAAAACTTCCTTATCGCGACTGCCGAGTCTTCAGGCAAGGATGCTGTGACAAAGATATTCGAAACTCAGAAGTACGCTTTTGCTACAGCGGTCTTTGTGAAGCCGGTAGCCCAGGATATCAAGGACATAGACCTTCATTCATATGATATGATGGTGCTTTTCAATCCTGCAGATGTTAAGTCTCTTTATGAGAACTACCCTGATTTCCAGCAGGGAGACATCAAGTTTGTCTCGTATGGAAAATCCATCGTGAAGGCGATGGAGGAGGCAGGGCTTTCTATCGAGATCTCCGCTCCTACGCCTGAGGCACCTTCTGTTGCAAAGGCTCTTGAACTTTACCTTTCCAAGAACTAGCCGTGGAAGGGGAGGTTCGTAATACGTTTCCTAAAAAAGAGAAATTGTGCGGTAAGACAGCGATTTCGATGCTTCTTGCCAAAGGTAAGCACGGTAGTGTTCCGGGTCTTCGTTATCAGTGTCGTTATGGTACGGATTCCGGGGTGAACCGTGTTGTTGTTTCTGTTTCCAAGAAATTTTTCAAAAGGGCTGTCAAGAGAAATCTTCTGAAACGCCGTATCCGCGAGAGTTGGCGCAAGCAGAAGCATCTTCTTGAACTGGAAGGTAATTTCGACATCCTCCTCATTTATTCTGTGAAGGAGATTCTTTCCTATGAGGAAATCTACTCGTCTATAGGACAGGTGATAGATGCGCTGAATGCGAAGTATGGTCCGAAGATGCCTGTTGTGGCTGCTGAAGAATCTTCTCCAGTTTCATCTGCCGAATAATCATGGATACTGAACGTCAGAATCAGAAAGGTTTCAAGGCGACTTTGAAGAAGGTAGCCATAGTTCCGTTCGTATTTCTGATAAGGTTCTATCAGGTCTGTCTCTCTCCTCTTAAAGGTGGCCCTTCATGCCGCTTTACTCCGACCTGCTCCCAATATGCCCTTGAAGCATTCCGGAAGCATGGCCCCTTCAAAGGCCTATACCTCTCCGTCCGTCGCATCCTCCGCTGCCACCCCTGGGGCGGTCATGGTTATGATCCTGTTCCGTAACACCCCTAGCAGATATTAAATCCATTCCTCCCGTCAGTGGCTCGCTACGCAGAAGCATGGGTCTGTTTAATCGTATATCTGTCTGGATTATCTTGCCAGACGGACGAAGACGCTCAAAGGGAGGTTCTTGCCGTATGAGTCGCGGAGGACAAGTTCGCCGAAGTCAAGTGACTTGTATGCTGTCTTCATGCAGAAGGCCTGCTTGACGATAGTTTCTCCAAGAACTGCAGAATATCCGTTTGAATAGAGGTTGAGGACCATGAAACTGTCTTGAGGTGCGAGGATGGCGGCAACGCATTGCAGCATCTCGTTGAGACATTCGTCCAGTTTCCATTTTTCTCCGTCCGGACCATGTCCGTATGCTGGCGGATCCAGAATTATACCCTGATATGTGTTGCCTCTCTTGGCTTCCCTGCGGGCAAACTTCAAGGCATCCTCCACTATCCATCTGATGTTGTCCAGACCGCTGGCTTCCATGTTTCCTCGTGCCCATGTGACCACCTGACGTACAGAATCCAGATGTGTTACATCCGCTCCTGCTGCCTTTGCGGCAAGGGATGCCGCTCCTGTGTATGCGAAAAGGTTGAGTACCTTGGGCTTAGGCTTGCCTTCGGCCTCTGCCTTCTCGACAAGGGCTCTGGTCTGCTTATAGATATATTCCCAGTTTGATGACTGCTCGGGGAAGACTCCTACATGCTTGAAGGATGTAAGGCCCAGGCGGAGCGAGAAGTTCAGGCCTTCCTGTGCTCCATTGTATCTGATGTACCACTGGTCATCCATCTTCTTCCTGCGTTCCCATGTGCCGCTGTCCTCCTTTCCGGCCTTGCCGAATCCGGCTCCGGTCTTGAATCTCGTGTGGATCATCCTGTTCCATTCACCGTCTGACAATGATTTGTCCCAAAGGGCTTTAGGTTCAGGACGTGCCATGATGAAATTACCGAATCTTTCGAGTTTCTCGAAGTTGCCGGAATCAATGAGTTCGTAGTCTTTCCAGAATGCACCTGGGGTTTCGATGGTCATCATAATCTTAAAATTTGCACAAAGATACTTATTTTATTGTATTTCGCCGAAAATTGCTAAATTTGCTCGGATTTACACGGAAATATTAACAATACATTCTATACAATTATGCAACAGTTTATTGACACTTACGATTTCGCCGGCAAGAAGGCGATTGTACGCGTTGACTTCAACGTTCCACTCAACGAGAAGATGGAGATCACTGACGACTCACGTATCCGTGCTGCAATCCCTACTCTCAAGAAGGTACTTGAGAAGGGCGGTGCCCTCATCATCATGTCACACCTCGGCCGTCCGAAGGGCGTAACTGAGAAGTTCTC
>JAZRGY010000098.1:0-6176 GCA_045644485.1 Candidatus Cryptobacteroides sp.
GATTGCCTCTGTTTTTGGACACGAAGCGTAGAAATACACATGGAATTGCGTGTCGTGGCAAGTCAAGAATGACAGAACAAGAATCCACGGAATCACTTGGTATCAATATCCATGCGTAAATAAAGATCCGACAGGATACTCCTGCCGGATCTTTATTGATATTGGTCGTTTGTTATACGAGTGCTGTACCGGTCATGGCAGCAGGCTGCTCAATGCCCATCAGTTTGAGGATGGTAGGAGCAACGTCTGCGAGTTTTCCGTCCTTCACTTCCTTTACAGCGTCACCTGCGTTCACTACGATGAAAGGAACATCGTTGAGCGAGTGTGCAGTGTTAGGGGTGCCGTCGTCGTTTACGGCGTAGTCGGCATTTCCATGGTCAGCGGTTATGAGGATCACATAGTCCTGAGCCTTTGCAGCCTCTACAACCTTCTCTACGCATGAGTCCACTGCAATGACTGCCTTGCGGATTGCCTCATACACTCCGGTGTGTCCGATCATGTCGCCGTTCGCGAAGTTGAGGATGATCAGGTCGTTCTTTCCGGTGTTGATCGCTTCCACGAGTTTCTCTGTAACCTCAGGGGCACTCATTTCTGGCTGGAGGTCGTAAGTCGCAACCTTAGGTGAGTTTACGAGGATGCGGTCTTCGTTCTCGAAAAGAGACTCAGCACCGCCGTTGAAGAAGAATGTAACGTGTGCATATTTCTCGGTCTCTGCGATACGCAACTGATTCTTTCCTGCCTTGGAAACGACTTCTCCAAGAGTCTCCTGTACGTTCTCCTTGTCGAAGAGGATATGGACGCCTGTGTACGACGCGTCATATGGGGTAAGACAGCAGAAGTAAAGAGGAAGAGTATGCATTCCTGCCTCTGGCATGTCCTGCTGAGTGAGGACTGCTGTAAGTTCACGTGCACGGTCGTTACGGAAGTTGAAGAAGATGACAGCGTCGCCTTCCTCGATCTTAGTGAGAGGCTGGCCTTCTGCATCTGTGAGGACGATAGGCTTGATGAACTCATCTGTCACACCTTCGTCGTAAGAAGCCTGGATAGCCTCTGTTGCTGAAGTCGCGTAGTTGCCCTTTGCGTCCACAAGCATATCGTAGGCCTCCTTTACACGCTCCCACCTCTTGTCACGGTCCATCGCATAGAAACGTCCGCATACTGTAGCGACCTTTCCTGTAGACTTGGCCATCTCAGCCTCAAGTCCTTCTACGAATCCCTTTCCGCTCTTAGGGTCAGTGTCACGACCGTCCATGAAGCAATGTACATATACGTCCTCAAGACCATATTCCTTAGCGACATTGAGGAATTCGTATACATGCTCAAGAGAACTGTGTACGCCACCCATCGATGCAAGACCCATGAGGTGGAGTTGCTTGTTGTTTGCCTTTACATAGTCATATGCAGCCTTGATTTCCGGGTTCTGGAGGAACTTGTGCTCACGTGCTGCGATGTTGATCTTCACGAGGTCCTGATATACCACACGACCTGCACCGAGGTTGAGGTGACCTACTTCCGAGTTACCCATCTGACCTTCAGGAAGACCTACGGCCTCACCGCATGCCTTGAGGGTTCCCATAGGGTAGTTCTTGCGGAGCGACTCGATGTAAGGTGCTCCCTGAGTGTAGATGACATTAGACTCATCCTGTCTTCCCTCGCCCCATCCGTCGAGGATCATGAGTAGAACTTTCTTGTCCATAATATATTTGTTATTGATATTTCCAAAAATAGCCGCGCGGCTTTGCCGCGCAAAGATACAAAAATTATTCTTACCTTTACATGATGAACCATTCATGAGTAAACAACCTATGGAAAGATGTATCTCTGATATTTGCAATGTCGTTGAAAGAGGCTGGATGACTTTGGAAGAGCAGGTGAGGGCCTATGATCTTCTGGACAGGCTTTTGGCTATGGATCATATGGATAAGGAAGTTGGACAGGATGAGGGAACCATAGGGAGATTCTGTGCAGTTTATCTTGAAAAAGAGGCTGCCTTGGCAAAGTGCTATGATGCGGAATCATTACAGCAGGATGCAGATGCCATTGTCGAGTCTTTGAAGAAGAATATGGAAGAACTTCGTTTTGCAGCGGCTTCTGCAGCGAGTCTGCATGAATTTGCCAAGGAAGTCTTCGAGATATGGCAGACACAAGGAATCTTCGCCAGAAAGAGAGCGTTGCGGGAACTTCGCGAGCGCGCCGGCTTTCGTCTCGAAAGCCATCGCATCGGCAACTACGTCGCCAAGACCTTCGACCTCATGAATGAGGCTCAGGCTCGCTTTGCGCGTGCCCAGCAGAATCTTTTCGCTGCGGATGTAAGATATAAGATAAGACCCGGTGTTTACGGAGAAATATACAATACCCTATGCAAGACAAAGAATTGAGTTGCGTCGATTGCGGTACGCAGAACTGCAAGTTCAAGACAAGGACATATCCTGATTTCTGTCTGACTGTGAATCTCTCTCCGGAGGATTCCCAGTGGGCTGCGGAGCGTTATGAGGAAGAACGCAATCATGATATAATGGTCGCAAGTGCGGAAGTCGAGTATGAAGGATACTGTCAGTGGACCAGGGTCCAGGAGATAATGGAGTTTGCAAGAAAGATCGGTGCAAGGAAAA
The DNA here is from genome assembly GCA_045644485.1 of Candidatus Cryptobacteroides sp. Classification (GTDB taxonomy): domain Bacteria; phylum Bacteroidota; class Bacteroidia; order Bacteroidales; family UBA932; genus Cryptobacteroides. The sequence continues at coordinate 2,613 of JAZRGY010000098.1, forward strand.
TCGGCATAGCAAATTGCATAGGCCTTATCAACGAGGCCCGCATTTTTGCAAAGATTCTGCGTGCGAACGGATTCGAACCTTATGCTGTAATCTGCAAGGTAGAAGGGCGGTCGAAGACTTCGGTCGGCATACCGGAGAAATGTGAGGAGATCGGCCCGGCCATGTGCAACCCCATCCTTCAGGCACGCCTTCTGAATCAGGCCGGAACCGACCTTAATGTCGTCATTGGTCTTTGTGTCGGACATGACAGTCTTTTCTACCGGTATTCGGATGCTTATGTAACCACTCTTGTTACAAAAGACCGCGTGACAGGAAACAACCCTGTGGCGGCTCTTTATACTTCAGGCTCATATTATAAGAAGAAATTCAATCTGTAATAAAATTTCACTACCTTTGCCGTTCATTCTTAAAACGAACAATCATGTCAAAGGTGAAATTCTATAAAGAGGAACAGATTCCTCTTGAAATGCATAAGGTACGCGTAGTCCAGAAACTTACCCTTCTTCCTGTCGAGGAACGTCTCAAGAGGATTCAGGAGGCAGGCAACAATACATTCCTTCTTCAGAACAAGGATGTCTATATGGACATGCTGACTGACTCGGGCGTGAACGCAATGTCAGATAATCAGGTCGCATCCATGGGCATGGCTGATGACTCATATGCAGGTTCGGAGACCTTCAACAGAGTGAAGTCTGCCATTTTTGAGGTGTTCGGTACAGAACACGTGCTTCCTGCCCATCAGGGACGTGCTGCTGAGAACATTCTTGCAGAGGCATATGTGAAGCCGGGTATGGTAGCGATCATGAACTTCCATTTCACAACGACAAAGGCTCATATCACAAGGCTCGGCGGAGAGGTTGTGGAAGTCATTGGCAAGAAGGGACTTGTTCCTGATTCTGACGAGCCGTTCAAGGGAGACCTCGACCTGGAGGAACTCAAGAGGACTATTGAGAAGTACGGTCCTGAAAAGGTCGCTTTTGTACGTGTGGAGGCCGGAACAAACCTCATCGGAGGCCAGCCTGTATCTCTTGAGAATATGCTCGCTGTTGCGGATATCTGTCATAACTACGGCGTGAAGAGCATTCTGGATGCATCGCTTCTTCAGGATAACGTATATTTCATGAAGACCCGCGAGGCTCAGTGCAAATTCATGACCACCAAACAGATATACCATCTCCTTGCCGATAAGATGGATATCATCTACTTCTCAGCAAGAAAACTCGGATTTGCACGCGGTGGTATCATCACTTCGCATAACAGGAAGTATATCAATGACATGATGGAGTTCATCCCTCTCTACGAAGGCTTCCTTACATACGGAGGTATGGAGGTGCGTTCGATGGAGGCCCTGGCGGTGGGACTTCTCGAGTCTCTTGATATGGAGTACATCAATCAGGGACCGGAATTCATCGAGTATCTCGTGAACGAACTTGACAAGTACGGCGTGCCTGTAGTTAAGCCTGCCGGAGGTCTGGGAGCCCATCTGAACTGTTCTGAATTCGTTCCTCATATTCCGCATGAAAAATACCCTGCAGCAGCAGTTGCCACTGCGCTTTATATCGCATCCGGAGTGCGAGGAATGGAGAGAGGATCCCTCAGTGAGCAGCGTGAGCCGGATGGAACAGAGCGCTATGCGGAACTTGAACTCATGCGTCTTGCCATGCCGCGTCGTGTATTCACTCTCTCACAGGTAAAATACTGCGCAGACCGAATCAAGTGGCTTTATGATAACAGAGAACTCATCGGCGGTCTTGAATGGGTTGAGGAACCTAAGGTCCTGAGATTCTTCTTCGGCCGTCTCAAGGAGATCGGTTATTGGCAGGAAGATCTTGCGAAGAAGTTCCGTGAGGATTTCGGAGAGTCTCTATAAATCCAACGACACTCAAAACCAAACGATAAAACCGGCCTGCTGGTATTTCGGTGACCCCCACCTCCTGTCGGAGGTACCCCCTAGCCGGGGGTGGCATGTCACCTGCATATCCAGCAGGCCGGTTTTATGGTATCTGATTACTCCGCGTAGAGACTGATGATGTTCAGGATCACGCGGGATGCCTTTTCCATACTTTCGAGAGGGACATATTCCATCTTTCCATGGAAGTTATGACCCCCGGCGAAAATGTTCGGACATGGGAGACCCATGAACGAGAGATTTGCCCCGTCTGTACCGCCACGGATCGGCTGTACCTTCGGTGCAATGCCTTCCATCTCCATCGCCTTCATCGCCTTTTCCACGATGTGGTAGTGCGGCTCGACTTCCTTGCGCATGTTATAGTACTGATGCTTCATTTCGAGTGTTGCAGTACCTTCTCCATACTTCTCGTTGATGAAGTCCACGCATTTCTGCATATATGCCTTCTTCTGCTCGTAGAGGTTCATGTCGTGGTCGCGGATGATGTATGAGAATGTTGCCGCCTCGACCTCTCCCTTGAAACTGATGAGGTGGAAGAATCCCTCGTATCCTGCTGTATACTCCGGTCTCTGATCAACAGGGAGGAGGGCGTTAAGTTCCATACCGATGAGAATGGCATTCTTCATCTTGCCCTTGGCGGTGCCAGGGTGTACGTTGCGTCCCTGGATGCGGATGGTCGCTCCGGCTGCATTGAAGTTTTCGTATTCGAGTTCGCCCACCTGACCACCGTCTAGAGTGTATGCATATTTTGCTCCGAATCTCTTTACGTCGAACTTGACCACTCCGCGACCTATTTCCTCGTCTGGAGTGAAACCGATCTTGATGTCTCCATGCTTGAAGTCGGGGTTTTCAACAATATATTGTATGGCGGTCATGATCTCTGCTATTCCTGCCTTGTCGTCTGCTCCCAGAAGAGTGGTACCGTCTGTGGTAATGAGTGTCTGGCCCTTGTATAATTCCAGTTCCGGGAATTCACTTGGCTTGAGACTGAGTCCCGGAACTCCTTTGAGAAGAATTTCTCCACCGTCATAATTCTCGATGATCTGAGGTCTGATGTTCTCTCCAGGAGCATCTGGTGCTGTATCTGCGTGGGCGATGAATCCGATTGCAGGAACATCCTTTCCGCAATTTGACGGGATGCTTGCCATTACGTATCCATACTCGTCAAGGGTCGCTTCTACTCCCATTTCCACGAGTTCGTCGCGGAGCATCTTGAGGAGGTTCAGTTCCTTTGCTGCACTTGGTTGTGAATCTGACTCAGGGTCTGATTTGGTGTCTACAGCGACATATCTTAAGAATCTGTCTAAAATATTTTCCATAATCTTATATTAATATTTCGAATGTCCTGGAAACTTCATTGGCCCTCCCCCCCTAGCCAGGGTGGCAAAATGCCAATTCCGTTTTTCAGGCCATCCTGTTCTGTTAAATTATCAAGAGACTGACGGCCATTATGGCCATGCCGCCGACTACGCCGGCGATGGCGGTGTGATGTTTTCCGTATTTCTCCGCTGTCGGAAGGAGTTCGTCGAGGGAGATGTATATCATGATACCTGCTACGGCTGAAAGTACAAGAGGGAAGGTAGCCCCGCCTCCGTTCAGTTCAAGTCCGGATATTGCAGTCACAGCAAGGCATAGTAATGCACCGATCACTTCGC
>JAZRGY010000099.1:0-15278 GCA_045644485.1 Candidatus Cryptobacteroides sp.
CTCTGCATAATGAACCATCAGATGGCAGTCGCCACCAAGGCGTCAAGGGTATGCAGGGCAACGAACCGTCCTGTAAGCGAATTCGGCTCAAGAAGAGCCCATGGGCCTTGGGCGGCAACATACGGTGCGAAGGCCGCAGTAATCGCAGGATGCGCCAGCACATCCAATATTCTGGCTGGAGTAATGTTCGATTACGGATCGACCGGAACCATGGCACATAGTTTCGTGACAGCATTCGGCAGCAGCGTTGCAGGCGAATTCAAGGCCTTCGACACATACATCAAGACACATAAGGGAGAAGGCATCATCCTTCTTATCGACACATATGACACCCTGAAATGCGGAATACTCAATGCGATAAAGGCATATAAGGAAAACGGTATCGATGACGAGTATGCTCCAGGATACGGAGTACGTCTGGACAGCGGAGACCTTGCCTATCTCTCATCCGAGTGCCGCAGAATACTGGACGAGCACGGACTGACAAAATGCAAGATCTTCGCAACCAATTCATTGGACGAATATCTCATTACAGACCTTGAGCGTCAGGGGGCCTGCATAGATTCGTACGGAGTCGGAGACGCCATTGCCACATCCAAGGCAGCACCTTGCTTCGGAAACGTTTACAAACTGGTCGAAATCGACGGAGAGGCAGTGCTCAAAAGGTCCGAGGACAAGATCAAACTGATCAACCCGGGCTTCCAGATCACATACAGGATCATGGTAGACGACCCCGTCAAAGGCAAGATATTCAAGGTCGACGTGACTTGCCTGCGAGGAGACGAACTTAGCAGGAAGATCGAAGCAGGAGAGACATTCACGGTATGCGACGAGTATGACCGCTATAAGACAAAGACTTTTGAAGCAGGAGAATATACAGCATTGATAATGCAGCACAAGGTGATAGAGGGCGGAAAAAGATGTGCTCCGTACCATACCTTGATGGAAAAGAAGGCCTACTATAACGAGACCTTGATGCACTTCAGTCCGAGCGAAAGGCGTCTGATAAATCCGCATTATTATAAGGTGGACATATCTGATGACCTTTACAACCTGAAGATGAGCATCATAAATAAACTTGTAACGGAAATCAGGAATTTCAAATTATGATAAACAACGCATTAGTGGTAGTGGACATGCTCTATGACTTCATAGATGGAAGCCTTGCATGTCAGAATTCAGAAGAGGCTGTAAGACAGACTCTCAGATTCATTGATTCCCAGACCAAGGGACAGGGAGGCGAAGACCATGAAATCCTCGATACCTTCCCTATCCTTTTCGTCAGAGACCACCATCCGGCAGACCACTCATCATTCAAGGAAGAGGGAGGAATATGGCCTGTGCATTGCGTGGCAGGAACCCACGGAGGAGAAATCCATCATGACCTTCTTCCATACGTATCAGAGGAACTGACCTTTGACAAGGGATGCGACAAGGCCGTTGAACAATACTCCGGATTCGAGGGCGTAAACAGTGCCGGCCAATCTCTGGGAGAAATTCTTGAACTCCTTGACACAACTGATGTATATGTATGCGGAATCGCCACTGAGTACTGTGTACGAAACACATGTGAAGACCTCCTGAAGGCTGGCTTCAAGGTAAGGCTTCTTAAGGATTGCATCGCCTATGTGGATCCTCAAGGACATGTCAAAGCATTGGAAGAAATGGAGCAGGAAGGCATAAGTATTGAATAATCAAATAATTATTCGTACCTTTGCCGTCTTGTTATGAAAAATGTACTGGCAAAAATATGGGTTCCGGTACTGCTTGTTGCCATCGCAGCAGCGCAGTCCTTCGGAATCGATGCTGGAAGGTCAGCGAGTCTAAGAAGACTGGCTGATTCTCTCGCATTCAGTCAGTTACAGGACACGACATCAGTTCAGGACAGCATAGTACCAGCAGAAATACCTGCCGATACGACACTGAAAGACACGACCGCAAACCTGCTGATATCTGCAAAAGATACAATCAGGATACCTGATTCTCTCCAGTATACAGACCCGCTGAAATACCGCTATTACATAGCCCTCAAGGACTCGACCACCAGATTCCAGGTCCGGGACTCCCTCATTGCCATCGGAGACACTCTCGAACTGATGAGACTAGATTCCTTATATATAAAGGACTCGACCGACATAGCACAGGCGGCACACGCTGCGTGGTATGCATCGCTTACAAGGAAGGAACGCAAGAAATATGATGCCGAGCAGGCGCTCCCCGGACTGATTGCTGCGGCAAACCGCAAGATAGAAATAAAGGACAGCATCAAAGCATACAGGGATAGCGTAAGGGAATCCATCCCTCGTATTCTAGAGACATTCGCCATTCCTGATTCTCTACATTTCAAGAGAATCATCACGTGGAAGAACGACAGGGATTTCCAGAATCTAAGAGATGTGAGGGACATGGCGGAAGACACATCCTACAGAAGAAGTTTCAACGACTATGCATTCTTCAATGAAGACCTGAATGCCTCTTGGCTCGGAATCAGCGGTTCGCCGGTACAGTTATATGACTGGTTCAAGAGAAGCGAAGAGGACAATGCGATCTTCTTCTCGCCTTACAACACATGGACCTATACTCCGGAAACCCTCCCGCAATACAACACCAAGACCCCTTATACCGAACTGGCCTACTATGGTACTCTGTTCGCCAACAAGGACAAGGAGGAAACCAACGTAAGAGTGCTCACCACCCAGAACATCACTCCACAGATGAATCTCACGATAGATTTCAGAAGGTACGGAGGAAACGGTATGCTGAAGAGAGAGGATACCGACAACAAAACCTTCGTGGTGTCGACAAACTATCTGGGCAAGAAGTACATGATGCACGCAGGATACATCTACAACAAAATCAATAAAAGCGAAAACGGAGGTATCGTTGACGAAACATGGATCCGAGATACTGTCGTTGATTCCCGAGAAATCGATGTGTATCTGCGCGATGCAAGCAACCAACTCAAGAAGAATACCCTCTTCCTTGACCAGACTTACCGAATCCCTTTGACCTTCCTAAAAGACCTGAAGAAAAAGGACAAGATTCAGGAGGCCGACAGTATCGCAACAGAAACAGCAGTTACCGATACGGTAAGCCTCGACACCGACATCACCACAGCATTCATCGGCCATAGCAGCGAATATTCCGTATTCAGCAAGACATATACGGACAAGATTTCAGACCCTCTCGGAAAAGAATTCTACGGAGACCGCTTCTATATCAACCCGACCACAAGCATGGATTCTCTCAGGGTCATGCGTCTGGAAAACAAAGTCTTCGTCAGACTTCAGCCTTGGAAAGACGACGCCATAGTTTCCAAACTGGATGTGGGTATCGGTGACAAACTCGTCAACTACTTCAGTTTCAGCCCTATCGACTATCTCGAGGGTAAGGACAAGGTAGTACAGAATTCCGTCTATCTCTACGCCGGAGCCAATGGTCAGTACAGGAAGTACATGACGTGGAATGCCAAAGGAAAGTACAACTTCCTTGGCCATGAGATCAACGACTTCACAATAGAAGCGAACATGACATTCAGCGCCTACCCTTTCAGAAGGGACAGGAAGAGCCCGCTGACAGTCGGAGTTCACTTCGAGACCAACTTAAAGGAACCTGACTACTATCAGCAGCATCTGTTCACAAACCATTTCAAGTGGGACAACGATTTCAGCAAGATTTCCACCACCCGACTGGAAGCCTCTCTCTCGATCCCAAGATGGGATATGGCGGCATCATTCGGTTATGGCTTGCTGAGCGACAACATATATTATGACAATCAAGGCATCGTCCGACAGAACACCGAGCCTATGAGCGTCATGACTGCAACCTTGAAAAAGAACTTCCGTGTATGGAAGTTCCATCTGGACCATCAGGCAATGGTACAACTCTCCTCAAACCAGGAGGTGCTTCCTCTGCCTCTGCTGGCCCTCAACTTCCGGTACTACATACAGTTTGACGTCGTAAAGAGAGTCATGCAGATGCAGATCGGAGCAAACGGAACATACACCACACAATGGTATGCGCCCGCCTACAACCCGGTACTTGGTGTGTTCCACAATCAGGACGAAAGAAAATACGGCAACTGCCCATATATAGATGCCTTCATAAACATACAATGGAAGAAGGCAAGCATATTCATAAAGGCAGTGAATATAAACATGGGATGGCCGAACAAGTCGGCAGACTATTTCTCTGCGGCAGGTTACATAGGGCCGCAAAGAGCGATAAAGTTCGGAATCACATGGCCGTTCTGGGTCCGACCGGGTAAAAACTAAAAGAGGCGGATCTAAAAAAGAAGATATGAAGAAAGTTAGTGGTAAAACGGAAAGAAGGTTAAGAATTGTCTTTATAACGCTGGTCATCATATGCCTTACGCCATTGTGCGAAAGAGGGCGCATGTTAAGCGGAGCGCATTCTGCAAACGCCTTTGCAGGAGAAGACATCAGATGCGTAATAGATCTCGGAGACGAGATGTACGCAGGACACGGTCTTGAGACCGGAATGACCTACGAACTCCTCAACAGATTTGCAGAGGACAACAGATGCAGCATCAGCATCATAACCCCAGAGAAGGGTGAGAATTACATCGATTCGCTGAAACAGGGCAAGGTAGATATCATAATATCGCATGCCCACGACCTCAAAGAGGACGAAGACAGCATCGAGATGTCAAGACTGGTGAACTCATGCTCTGCATGGGTTGTAGCCAAGGACTCCGAGGCAGAACTCAGACAGATCAATCTCTGGATCAGTCATATGACAGAATCATCTGAGTATCAATCCATAGCAAGAAAGTATTCTCAGTATGGCAACCCTATAAGAAAGGCAGAAAAAGGAATAATGACTAAGACAATAAGTCCTTACGACGCCCTCTTTAAGGAGTATGCTGCAGACCTCGGATGGGACTGGAGGATGCTTGCCGCTGTCGTATATCAGGAATCCAAATTCTCCATAAACTCAAGGTCGCACCGAGGAGCAAGAGGCTTGATGCAGGTAATGCCGTCAACTGCAGAACATTACGGAATCGACGACCTTCTGGATCCGGAAAAGAATCTCAAAGCCGGTACCAGACATCTGAAGAGACTCCAGCGCATGTTTGACAATACAGACATGGACAAGATTCAGCAGATAAAGTTTACTCTCGCAGCATACAATGCAGGAGAAGGCAGGATCGCAGACTGCAGAAGATTTGCTGAAACAAAAGAAGTCAACAGCAACAGTTGGGATGATGTCGTAGGAATAATTCCTCTGATGAGGGAAGACTCCATACTTGAGGATGAATCAGTAAAATTAGGAAAATTCCAGGGTCATGAGACCATCGCATACGTCGAGAACATCATGAACCTATACGACGCATTCTGCGCAATCTGCCCATCTATCTGACCCTCACCGTCTGAGCCGGATCGACTTTTGAAATGAAAAGGCACGGTATCAGAAGCAGGAGCATTATAGCGACAAAAGAGACAGCATCTGCTAAAAGGATCATTCCAAGATCCACATTCACAGGTACAAACGGAACATAATAGTTCTCAGGATTCAATCTGAGAACATGTGTCGTGCTCTGTATAAGGCAAAACAGAAGAGCCAAGGCATTTCCAACCGCCATTCCCATCCCTACAAGACGCGCAGAACTGGCAAGAAAGACCTTCGAGATAGCCCTGTCGTTCATGCCCAGGGATTTAAGGAGTCCTATAGTGGAGATGTTCTCAAAAAGCATTATCAACAAACCGGATATCATGTTGAAACCTGCCACAATGGTCATAAGAAGCAGGATGATACCCACATTGAAATCTATGAGAGACAGCCAATTGAAAAGTTGGGGATATCTCGACACTGAAGAGGTCGCGATCAGATCGTCTTCCTCCTGATAAAGGCTGACCAGAGAACCGATCTCACGAGTCGCATCTACAATAGCACTTTCGCTGTCAAGTCCTGCCGCCAGATGTACTTCCACAGCGGACACTTCATCCGGTCCCCATCCGTTAAGTCTCTGCATATCAGACAGAGAGGCATATATGACATGACTGTCATCCGTCTCTACCAAGGCGTCATGTACAGCAACGACATTGAACTGACGCACCTTCATATCCTCACCGATGAAATAGGTCAGCATCCTGTCACCTTCCTTCAGCCCAGAAGCCTGAGCCAGACGGCGAGGTATGGACACAGCCAAAGCCACAGAATCCGACACCCCGGAAGGAAGGCCCTTTACTAGCACTCCATGCATGTTTTCTCCATGCTTGACGATTCCGGCCCTCCAAATTACCGGCACAAGGTCAGAGACAAGGTCAGAAGACTCCACATACTGCAGGCATGGGTCTGATGCGTCCACAGGACGGGTTTCGCTCATGATGTTAAGGTCTGGAGCAGAGAGTAGTATGTCTCCTGAAATATCTGACAGACTGGAACGGAGTTCATGACGGAAACCGGACGAAATGGACACTGCAATTATCATAACGAAGAAACTGACCGCAATGCATATGATTGCGATCTTCCCCTTGAAACGGAGCCTTGACGCTATGAACAACGATGCATCCACGATCTTACTTCTTTAGAGCCGCCAGTCGCCCTTCTGCCTGAAGGCGGTCTTTATCCGAACCATATCTGACCATCATCTCCAGATACTTCTTTTCCTGTTTGACATTCTTCTGCTTTCTTGCAGCAAGAAGTCCGTTCCTTATGGCAGCAGCATCATCCGGATGAGATTTCAATACCTTATTATAGTATTTGTATGCAGACTTGTAATCCTCTTTCGCTATAAGATAATATGATCCTATATTGTTGATGAAGTCAGTATTGTCCGGGAACATAAGAGTAAGTTTCTCCGAAAGGATGCGGAATGCCTCATATCCTGCAGCAGTGCCGAGAGTGTAGAAACTGAAGCAGTACTCCTGCATGGAATCCTGAAAGAAGTCCTGATCTGCCTTCTCGCCTTCATATTCCCACGAAGATTTCCTGCGTATATTCTCATCAGCAAGAGCAATCAGGTTGGCAAGAGCCATGTCCGGACTTTCCTTCTCATATGCTATATATGCATTAGCCTTCATGAAACGGAAATCCAGTCTGTCCGGCCATATGGAGATGGCCCTGTCCGCCACCTTAAGGGCATCAGCATACAAAGCGTCATCGAAGTCAGTTATCTGAAAATAATTGACATCCTTTCCAAGACTGTCCTTGAGCGAAAGAACAGGATCCATACCGAGATACTTCTTTCCTTCACGAGGCTCCACCTGCACGGTCTGGGCCTTGGCGAACAGATATGCAAACCTTCCCTGAAGCATTCTTACATTCGTCGAATCTTCCTTCTCCCAATTATCCAGCACAGTCTCCACGCCGACCCCTGCAGGGCCGAACTGGGAAACAAGCAGGTCATATCTCTGTTCATAACGAGACTTTGACTGCGCATGAGAAACAACAGAGATAAGCGCAACAAACGCAAAGACAAATATCCTTTTCATAATCATTATATATCCATTCTGATGCGTCTGCCCTGCGGGTGCAGGTTGTTGCATCTGTTTCCTAAATTCTTTACAAAACCAAGAGGTACCCCTTCATATCGTACAAGCACATATCCTTTCGCACATCCGGGAAGCAAGATCGCATCCTTGTGCAGGAAAGCAAGAGCAGTATGCAGATCCACATCAGCAATCTCATAGGAATCCTGCTCATATACAAGCGATAGTGCAAGATCCGCATCAGGCACCAATGTCTGTCCTTTCAGCACTCCGACAGCACATCCGGCAGAAAGGACATGAAGAGCAGACTCAATGACTGCAACATCCGTGGTAATATGGGACGGTACTGCAACCACAGTCTCCCCTTTCTGACGCAGGTCCATATCGACTGTAAAAAGAGACTTGAGGCCGACTGGAATCACCTGCGCAGGTTTCTTCCCTGGCTTTTCCCGTTTCCCGCGCGCAGAAGCATATGCACCTTCAACGACAACATCGGAAGTCTTCACAAGGGCAGCACAATACTGACCTTCACCCTCCACATGGCCTGGAACAAGACTATACCCATGATGAGTGACGATGACTCCCGGCACATCAGCATCTGCCGGTTCAATCATATCCGCACCAAGTTCAGAGGCAATCCACTCCACATTATCGTCGTTTTCATAACGGTTGAATGTGCAGGTGGAATATATCAACAGGCCTCCCTGCTTGAGGCAAGGCCACATATCGGCAATGATTCTCTTCTGACGGGCCTGACACAAGGCCACATTATCCTCGGACCATTGTCTCTGCGCCTCCTCATCCTTACGGAACATGCCTTCGCCGGAACAAGGCACATCCGTCACAACAATATCGAAAAAACCGGGAAGAGAGGCGAAAGCACGCGGATCATCAGATGTGACCACCACATTAGGATCTCCCCATAGGGCGACATTGTCTGCCAGCACCCCGGCCCTCTGCTTCATGACCTCGTTGGACACAAGAATAAACCTGTCACCAAAGACTTCACGCAGGGACGCCGCAATATCAGTGGTCTTTCCACCGGGAGCAGCACACAGGTCCAGCACCCTTACGATTCCTGCACCGCCAACCCTTGAAAGAAGACTTCGCAAGACATGTCCCACAAACATGGAAGAAGAATCCTGGACATAATATGCCCCACCATGAAGATGTGGGTCCAATGTGAATTTCGGTCTCTGCTCCAAGAGTCTGCCATAGGGATTCCACGGCACCCTCTTCCCTTCGAACCCACGTCCTTTCTTGAACGGATTCATACGCACCGACACCTTTGCAGGCTCCTCAAATGCAGAAAAAGCGACAAGGGCTCTATCGCACCCTATCGCCTCTTCCAGATATTTTCTGAATGATTCGTTTATATGCATCACTTCTTGAACATGGACGGATCCACACCATCCGGCATCCTTCCTTCAGACACGGCGACAAGTCCGTCTACGACCTTATCCAAAGCGTCCTTCAACTTACCTCCCAGAATGGTCTTCATCATGAAATTCAGATCAGCATCAAGGACAATCTGGAAATCCGTCTTGTACGGATCCACCGATGCATCGAAGTGCATGACCAGGCGGAACTGGAAAGGAGCCCCATCGTCAGCAAACTCTATCTTCGAATAAGGAGTCCTCCTGACCACCTTGACACCTATCTCAAACCCCTGCACAGTGGCCTTGATAGTATCATAATCTGCCGAAACATCCCCTTTCTTATCCTCCGGAACAAACTGCACGAAGTTGCGCATGTCCGCGAAAGCCATGTACAATTCATACGGCGCCTTCGAAACGACAGCCCTCTTGCTCTTGATCTCTACAGCCATGATTACTCCTTTTTACCCCAGGTCGACGGAGAGAATCTCCACTCCTTGAGTACATCGATATCTTCCGGCTTGATGTAACCGGTCTCGCTAGCAACATCAATAAGGGCATCGTAATTCGAGAGCGTGGTCAGTTCCACATTGGCAGTCTCAAAAGCCTTCCTTGCAGTATTGAAGCCATAAGAGAATATTGCAACCATACCCATAACATCCGCACCAGCATTTACAAGAGCATTCTTGGCAGCAAGGCTGCTCATTCCTGTCGAGATGAGATCTTCTACAATAACGACCTTGGCACCTGCCTCAAGTATGCCTTCGATCTGCGAACCTGTACCATGATCCTTCGGTTTCGGTCTTACATAGCAGAACGGCTTTCCGAGAATATGGGCAACCAGATATCCGTGCGCAATGGCTCCTGTAGCGACGCCAGCGATGACTTCCACATCAGGATACTGCTTTCTTATGATATCCGCCATCCACGTACATACATTCTCGCGGATCTGAGGATATGACAATATTCTTCTGTTATCGCAATAAATAGGCGAATTCCATCCTGAAGCCCAGACAAAGGGCTGATCCGGTCTCAACATGACAGCCTTGATATCCATAAGGGACTTGGCAACTGCTTTCTCTACTGATTCCATATTTATCTGTTTTTGATTGTTTTTCAGTTCTTCTGCCTATATTTGCAGCCGATACCGCACATAGGCACACATCGTGCAAATATAGCCAAAATAAAGGAAAATGCATAAGATTTATTTTGAAAAGAGGTGCATATTGATATGCACTCCCGAAGACCCAGTGCTTTCAGACCCTAACATCATACAGTTCAGCCTCGGAGATAAAGCCGGGATACACGCACTGGTAGGTATGGTGGAGGCTTCGGAATCGCTTCAGAGAGTATGTATCCCCACCTCGGACATCGAAGATACATACAGAGAGATCTGTGCGGAATTCCTCGAAGTAAATGCCGGAGGAGGGCTCGTCTCGAACCGTCGCGGAGACTATCTCCTGATAAGCAGAAGCGGTATGTGGGACCTCCCCAAAGGACATCAGGACCCGGGAGAAGACATAACCACGACCGCACTTAGGGAGGTACAGGAAGAGACAGGTATAAACGACCTGATATTAAGGGACCTTATCTGCATCACAGACCACTGCTACAGACGCAACGGCATATGGCACCTGAAACACACATGGTGGTATGACATGCTATACACCGACCCGACAGACCTGACACCACAGACAGAAGAAGACATCGCAAAGGCTGCATGGGTAGCCAAATCGAGTCTACCTCCATATCTCAGAAACACTTACCCATCTATCCAGGAGGTGTTCAGAGAGGCAAAAATATGATTTTTCACATTTTTTATCACATCAGTGAAACAAAAAAAACAAAAAATCGTATAATGTTATGTATTTTGCAGTAATTTTCAAACAGATATGAAACTTTCACAATTCCAGTTCAATCTTCCGTCAGAAAAAATAGCACAGGAACCTCCAAGATGGCGCGACGAATGCAAACTCATGGTCTTGGACAGAAAGACAGGAGAAATCGAGCACAAACTCTTCAAGAACATCATCGACTATTTCGGAAAAGGAGATACATTCGTACTTAACGACACCAAGGTTTTCCCTGCAAGACTTTACGGAAACAAGGAAAAGACAGGAGCAGACATCGAAGTATTCCTTCTCAGGGAACTCAACCGCGAGCAGAGGCTCTGGGATGTGATCGTAGACCCTGCAAGAAAGATCCGTATAGGAAACAAACTCTATTTCGGAGACGACGAAAGCCTTGTAGCAGAAGTGATAGACAATACCACTTCGAGAGGTCGAACCCTGCGTTTCCTCTATGACGGCAGTTATGAGGACTTCAAGGAGGCTCTCTTCGGGCTGGGCCAGACACCGATTCCTGACTGGGTCAAGAAGAACGTGACAGAAGAGGATGCCGAGAACTTCCAGACCATCTTCGCAAAGCACGAAGGTGCGGTATCTGCTCCTGCAGCAGGTCTCCACTTCAGCCGCGAACTCTTCAACAGAATGATTCTCAAGGACATAAACAAATCATTCATAACCCTCCACATGGGTATCGGCCATTTCAGAGAAGTGGATGTCGAGGATCTGTCAAAGCATAAGATGGATTCTGAAAGACTGATCATTTCCGAAGAATCGGCAGCACTCATCAACAAGACAAAGAAGGACGGTCACAAGGTCCTTGCCGTAGGTATCACCGTCATCCGCGGTCTTGAAACTTACACCACAACCAACGACGAAGTCAATCCTTACGACGGATGGACAAACAAATTCATCTTCCCGCCTTACAGATTTGCAATTCCTGATGCGATAGTGTCAAACTTCCATCGCCCAGGTTCAACAATGCTTATGTCTGTTGCAGCCTTCGGAGGATATGAAAATGTCATGAAGGCATACAAGACAGCGCTCGAGATGGACTACAAGTTCGGTCCATACGGAGATGCCCTGTTGATAATCTGATGATGAGACATAAAAAAAGAAAAAACGATAAAAAACAGAAAAACATTTTTTATCATTGACTGAAAATCGGCTTCCGGACTTTCCCGGAGGCCGATTTTCGTTTTACTTTGCCTCCATGATACACAATGAAGAAAAATACAGTTTATGCGCACTGAACCGCATATTTGGGTTCGAGCCTAAAGTGGCGCACGCTCTCATCTCGCATCTTGGAAGTGCTTACGAAATCTTCCGGCTTACTGACAAAGAAGTGGACATGCTGATGGGGCCATGGTCAAAATACAAGGGAAAGATCGGCATGAAGGCATTTGAAGACGCCGCAAAAGAGGTAGAGGAACTCTCTGCCAAAGGCATAACCTTCCTTGGATGCGAAGAACCTGAATACCCTGAACTCCTGAAGGAATGCGAAGACGCTCCACTAGGTCTTTATATAAGAAGTGCAACTCCCTCCAAGGAACTCTTTGTTCCCAGAAGAAGAATCGCAATCGTAGGGACAAGGGACATATCCCCGTATGGTCAGGAATGGTGCAGCAGAATAGTACAAGGCCTCGGAAGGGCACAGGAAAAACCTATCATAATAAGCGGGCTTGCTCTCGGAACCGACATATGTGCCCATAGTGAAGCCCTCGCATCCGGCCTGCCTACAATAGCCGTGATGGCTACAGGGCCGGACACTGTCTATCCATACAGACATCGTGAATTTGCAGAAAGGATGAGCCGTACTGAAGGATGTGCATTGATAACAGACTACCCTCCGGGTACGGCACCTCTTGCCATACATTTCTTGAGACGCAACCGTATAATTGCAGGCCTGAGCGACTCCACCATCCTTATAGAATCAAAGATCAAGGGAGGTGGAATGATGACCTCAAGACTTGCATTCTCATACAACAGGGACGTATATACCCTTCCCGGGAGGGTTGATGACCCAAGGTCACAGGGATGCAACCGCCTCATCAAGGAAAAAGTGGCAGAACCCATAGACTCGGTGGATGGACTTCTCGACAGTCTGGGATTCAACAACAGAAGAAAAAGAGCGCATATTTCAGAGGAAGACCTGATACGTCAGGTTTTCGGTTCAACAGCAGGAGAGGGACTCGTTTCAGAACTCTCCTCCATCCTCATAATGATAAGGAAAAACAGAGGTATAACCCTGAGCGATCTCTCGGCAATGAGTGGCCATCCATACAGCAGAACAGCGCAATTGACAGGCATGTTGGAAATGGAAGGCCTTATAACGATAGATCTGCTGCAGAGATGCACCGCCATCATAAGGATTTCACGATAATTTTTCATAAATTTGCAGGATTGGCAATAATCAGCATTTTATGGAATTCATAGAAACTCAT
Source organism: Candidatus Cryptobacteroides sp. (assembly GCA_045644485.1). Taxonomy (GTDB): domain Bacteria; phylum Bacteroidota; class Bacteroidia; order Bacteroidales; family UBA932; genus Cryptobacteroides. The sequence continues at coordinate 13,119 of JAZRGY010000099.1, forward strand.
GCCCACCTTTACGACGAGGCATTTTCTGAAGAAGAGGACCTTGCAATAGCCAGATCCGTAGAGGCCGGAGTCCGTAAGATAATATTCCCTGACATAGACTCCCAGACAAGAGAACGCATGTTCGAGATCGCCGGAAGGCATGAAGGGACTGTGTACCCATGCCTGGGCCTGCACCCTACATCCATCGACGCATCATGGGAAAAGGAGATGGAAATGCTCCATGACAACCTTTCGCATAAGATATGGGCAATAGGAGAAATCGGAATGGACTGTTACTGGTCAAAAGAATTCATCAAGGAACAAGAAACTGCCTTCAGGATGCAGTTGGAACTTGCCGACAGACTTTCCCTGCCCGTAATCATACACTCCCGAGAATCGACGGAACTCATAATGAACATACTCAAGGATTGCCGGCACTTGAATCTTCGAGGCGTATTCCATGCATATAGTGGAAGCGCTGAGACATTCGCCGAACTGCAGAGGCTCGGTGACTGGTACATAGGAATCGGAGGAGTACTTACCTACAAGAAAGCATCCATAGCAGAAACCGTAAAGAAGATCCCGCTCGAAAGGATCCTTCTCGAGACCGATTCTCCATATCTTACCCCCGTACCACACAGAGGTAAGAGAAACGAAAGCAGTTTCATTCCCCTCATTGCGGCAAAACTTTCCGAACAGACGGGAGCGTCTATTGAAGAGATTGCACAGACAACGACAGAAAACGCACATAAACTTTTCAGACTATGATGCCGAATAAGACAACAGGCCAGAAAGCCTCCATCCTCCTCATCTATACAGGAGGCACTATCGGTATGAAGGAAGACCCTATACTTCAGGCCCTTACGCCCTTCGACTTCAGCCAGATCCTGGACGAGGTGCCTGAATTGGGAAAATTCGCCTACAAGATCGATTCCTACACCTTCGACCCTCTTATCGACTCTTCCGACGTAGAACCCTCGTTATGGGCCGCTCTGGTAAGCCTCATAGAAGAACGCTACGACCAGTATGATGGCTTCGTCATACTCCACGGAACAGACACCATGGCATACTCGGCTTCCACACTCAGTTTCATGATCGAAGGCCTGACCAAACCCGTAATATTCACCGGAAGCCAACTTCCTATCGGAACACCAAGAACGGACGGAAAGGAAAACCTGATATCGTCAGTAGAAATCGCTGCAGCCAAGGACGAGGACGGACATCCTCTCGTCCCTGAAGTATGCATCTGTTTCGACAATGTCCTGATACGAGGAAACAGAAGCAGGAAATTCAATTCCGACAATTTCAGAGCCTTCCGCTCAGAGGACTATCCTCCTCTGGCAGAAGCGGGCATCAACATCAGATACAATACCCCGCTTATCAGGAAACCAGAATCATGGGCAGCCCGCCCGCTTTTCCACAAACAACTGGACACCAGGGTATCCATCCTCAAGATACATCCGGGAATAACTCCGGGTGTGGTACGCAACATCCTCCTTGGTGAAGATACACGCGCTGTCATAATCGAAACATATGGAGCCGGAAACGCTCCATCCAAGGAATGGTTTCTGTCCATAGTCCGGGAGGCATCCGAAAGAGGAAAGATACTGCTCAATGTAACACAGTGCGTGGCAGGATGCGTAAACATGGATCTCTATGCCACAGGCAAGAGTCTGAAGGCTGCCGGAGTGATCAACGGATATGACAGCACCACAGAGAGCGCTCTGGGCAAACTGTTCTATCTGCTGGGAGTATTCGATACGAACGAGCAGGTCAAAGAAGGACTGGAAATGGACTTGCGTGGCGAAATATCAAAATAAATATTGCCAATTGGAAATATTTTGCTAAATTGCACCGAATTTTAAGGCTGGGTATATAGCGCCAAGTCGTAAAGCACAGAATATTAACTAATAACAATTCAATAACTTTAAATTAATCAAACACACAAAAACAATTATGAAAAAAATTTTCATGTTTTTGGCAGTAATGGGCGTTATGGCCTTTTCTGCACAGAACGCAGCGGCTCAGGACGAGCAGGCTGCTGAGCCAACAGCAACTGAGGTTGCAGCACCTGCTGAGAACCTCGACGGACCTGAGGAAGTTCCTATGCACCAGGCCCTCAAGACTAAGTTCATCGAAGGTGGTGCCGGCTTCATGGCTCTCGTTATCGCCTGCCTTATC
>JAZRGY010000100.1:0-7845 GCA_045644485.1 Candidatus Cryptobacteroides sp.
GAAGCTCTGCACCTGCAAGGTAGCTTAGTCCTTCGCACATGAGACTGATTCCGGGCGAGCTTGAAGATGTCATTACCTTCTTTCCGCAGCATGCACCACCATAAACCATGTTGATTGAAGAGGTTTCGCTCTCTGCCTGAAGAACGACCATACCTGTTGTAAGCCAAGGTCTTTCCTTCATGAGTGTCTCCATGACCTCGGACTGCGGAGTGATCGGATAACCGAAGTATCCGTCCGCACCGTTGCGAATCGCCGATATGGCAATCGCTTCGTTTCCTTTCATCAAAATCTTCTCTGCCATATCTTCTAGATTTTTACTCTGTAGACTGTTATTACCGAATCAGGGCATACTACAGCACAGTTTGAACATCCTATGCATGCTTCGCCAACCATTTCGGCATAATGATAACCTTTACTGTTGACCATTTTAGCGAGTTCAATGCTCTTGGTCGGACAGTTCTCTACACATACTCCGCAACCTTTGCATTTCTGTGTATCGACTTCGATTGCTCCTTTGAATGCCATTATAGTATGATTTTAGTGTTTGATTTTCTATGTGTTTCAAAAATTAAGTAAAAGTAATGATTTTTCATCTAATTGTCAAATTAACTTATGTGATTTATTGGAAAAATTATATAACTTTGAGAACTGTAAAATATTGTAATTATGGGGAAGATATTGCTTAAAAATATTGTGATAGAGGGAGTTGCGTCAAATCTCCTCATTGATGGCAATAGGATTGCCGAAGTCTTTTCCGTTGATGCTCCGATGCCGGAGTTTTCGGAATGTGAAGACGTTATCATAACTGACTGCGGAGGCAGGAGTGCCGTTCCCGGTTTTGTCAACATGCATACACATGCCGGAATGTCCATGATGCGTGGTGTCGGTGAAGATATCTCCTTCCATGAGTGGATAGACCGTATATGGGAGATAGAGTCGAAGATCGACGAGGAATGGGTGTATCATGCGACCAAGGTCGCATGTCTGGAAATGATAAAGACAGGAACCACGACCTTCAATGACCATTACTGGCATATGCCTATGGCACATAAGGCTGCAATTGAAATGGGACTTCGTCCGGTTCTGGCTTATGTGATCTGCGACAGAAATGATCCTCAGGAGTCTGAACGACAGAAGAAGCAGTGCGTGGAAATGTATGAGGAGGCTCTGTCCTGGAAGGATCATTCTCTTTTTGTGATTGCCATACATGCCATATACTCGGTACGCGAGGAAATGATCGTATGGGCTGCGGAATTTGCGCGCCGGCATGGCCTGAAGATACATATCCATGTGTCTGAGACAAGAAAGGAGGTAGATGATTGCATGGCCCAGCATGGAGGTATGTCCCCTGTGGAATATCTTGACAGTCTGGGCGTACTTGGACCGGATGTGATAGCCGCTCATACTCTCTGGCTTTCTGAAAATGATGTGCGTATCCTTGGTGAAAGGGGAGTGACCTGCGTGCATAATGTGAATTCGAATCTGAAACTTTCTTCAGGCTACAGGTTCCTTTATAATGAACTTAGGGATGCAGGCGCCAACATATGTCTCGGTACGGACGGATGTGCATCTTCGAACAATCTCGATATGCTTGAGACCATGAAGACTTCCGCCATGATACAGAAGGCATGGAGGAACGATCCTTCTGCAATGCCTCTGAACGAGATAATGGCGATGGCTACCTCCAACGGTGGCAAGGCCCTTGGTCTTGATGTCGGAAAGATCGAAAAAGGTGCATTGGCGGATATACTTATCGTAGATACAGATAATTACAACTTCCTTTCTCCTGGAACATTTGAGGCCAATCTGATCTATTCTGCGCATTCTGACTGTATAGATTCCGTGATATGCGACGGAAAGTTTATCATGCAGGGCAGGGTGGTTCCTGGCGAGAAAGAGATTCTTGAAGAGGCGAAGAAGATGTTGTCAAAACTCTAAATACAAAAGAAACGACTATGGATCCAAGAGTAGAAAAGATCATGACTGCTGCAGAATATATTGCGGCCAAACTTGATGGAAGAAAGCCCTTTGCCGGCATCGTTCTCGGCAGCGGACTTGGAAAACTTGCTGATAAGATAGAGAATCCTGTGGTTATTCCTTACAAGGAGATTCCTGGTTTTCCTGTGTCCACTGCTGTAGGGCATAAGGGTAATTTCATTGCAGGAGAACTTGGAGGAAAGTTTGTTGTAGCGATGCAGGGCAGGTTTCATTATTACGAGGGATACCCTATGGAACTTGTTACCCTTCCTATCAGAGTGATGAAGGTTCTAGGCATACAGTATCTCTTTGTTTCAAATGCTGCAGGTGGTGTCAACCTAGATTTCAAGGTGGGTGACCTGATGGTCATCACTGATCATATAAGCCATCTTCCTAATCCTCTCATCGGCCCTAATATGGATGAGTTCGGTCCCCGTTTTCCTGATATGACACGTCCGTATGACAAGCAGTTGAGAATGAGAGCATTCGAAATAGCGGCAGGACTTGGATATGAACTTAAGAGCGGAGTCTATTTCGCCAGTACAGGTCCAACTTATGAAACACCGGCAGAGTATAAGTATTACAGACTCATAGGTGCTGATGCTGTCGGTATGTCTACAATACCTGAGGTGATCGTCGCCCGTCATTCGTCCATTCCGGTATTCGGTGTTTCTGTCATAACGAATGAGGCTCATGATGATTATGCAGAGGATTATGTAAATGACGGAGATGATGTTGTTGCTGCAGCAAATGCAGCCGCTGACAAGATGACTGCAATCTTCACTAAGGTTATCGAATCTTTATAATCACTATTATATAGACAGACATCCCCAATGTGGTTCGCTTTAAAGAAGCAGTCCACATCAGGGATGTCTGTCTTGTATATGAGTCCTATTCTGCGTACAGACCTTCTCTGCTCAGGAGATGGTCAAGGTTTGCAAGGCCGTACAGGATTACAGCGGTACATGTTGCACTATGTTCTTGATATTCAGGGATGCTCTTGTTGTATGTATCCCTTTCGGTGTGCCAGATCTCGTCATAACTGAAATTGTATCCCTTTGGATCCTTAAGGTTGAAACCGATGGTAGGGACACCTTCCATGGCGAAATACGCGTGGTCTGAACCTCCGGCGCTGGTCGGCCTAGGTCTTGGTGCACCTTGTCTTTTCTCTACCGTGAAAGGGAATTCCAACTGCGCTTCCATCAGAGGCTTGCTGACCTTCATGAAGTCTTCGTACATCGCTTCAGGAACTGTTACTCCGGATGTTACGAACGGTGTATAGTCTCTGTTGAAGTAGTTTGCTATCTTGTTCATGTCCACGGTACCGCTCTGCACAAAATGCTTGCTGCCGAGAAGACCGAACTCCTCTGCTCCCCGCAGACAGAAAGCAATGCTTCTCTTTGGCTTTCCGCCTGCTTCTGCAATGAGACGTGCCGCTTCCATCACAGGGGCGATACCGCTGCTGCAGTCCACACCTCCGGTTGCAACATCGTATGCGTCAAGGTGTCCTCCTGCAAGTACATATTCATCAGGGTATTTGCTGCCTTTTATGACACCGATGACATTGTGATATTTTACCGGTCCCATTCTGAAATGGTTCCTTATGTCGAATTCAAGCATGAAATACTCTCGTCTTTCTACCATCTTCTCGATGATTTCGTATTGCTCCTCGTCAAGTTTGATGTCCGGAACTGTGGGCAGATTGTCAAAGGTCATCTGATCCAGGTTCTTTCTGTCGTAGAGTGCTCTGATAGGGACCGGTGAAGACTGAATTATTCCGAGTATGCCAGCGTCGACCATCTGTCTGTAGAACATTGCCGGCTCGTACTTCTTCGGAATCATTTCTGTTTCTCCCTTCATTCTTGCCTCTCTGTTCTTTCTGTCTATTTCGATATTTTCCGCTATCGCAGCATTACGGACGCTGTCTCCCTTTTCTGTCCAGTCGATAGGGTAACCGTTGTTTGTACCTCCGATAAGCACCCATGCTCCTTTCAGACTTTCCTTCATGTTGTTGAATTCTGCCTGTGTAAGCGGCTCCTTGAGCACATGTCCTCTCTGTACTCCTTTTGTTCCTACTGTATATGAAGGGGTTGCAAAGTGGAGTACCATTCCGTCCTGACCAAGCATTTTTCCGAACCATGGTCCTCTGTTGAATCCGACAGGAACTTCTCCAGCCTCCTGTATCCACACTTCCAGTCCCCATTCTTCGAACTTGCTTGCACACCACTGGACAGCATTGTCATAAGCATTTGAACCGACGAGTCTGCCTCCGATCCTGTTGGACAATACGTCCAGATGCTCCATCGTTCTGTTGTCGTTGATGCCGTTTTCAATGATTTTGTCCACAACCCGACTGTTCTGGGCCATTGCAGCCGCTCCCGCTATAATCAGGCCGGAGAGGGTAAGGATGATTCTGTAGGAAGTCCGTTTCATATGTCTGTGTTTTTAGGGATTATTTCCTGATGTAGATGTTAGTGATTTCTCCGTATACCAGTTTGTGCCAGTCCTTTGCTTCATCGTAGCCTTCCTGAAGGAAGTCCTTTGCCTCTTTTGTGAAGAACTCGTCTTTGGAAACGGTAGATGCTGCTGTCAATCTGCATTCGATGATGATTCTTGCCTCTTTGTATGCTGGGAAGCCGTCAGGCGTGTCCATAGGGGTCAAGGCTGTCTGAGCCATCTTGTCTGTATTGCGTCCTGACTTTGTGCCGAACTGCATGATGTCTCCCTTGTACTGGTCCGGGAAATAACACATTGTGTATATGCCTGTTTCGCGTATCTTCTCGAGGGTGAATCTATTGGCCCTGAGAAAACACCATGTCACCGGTTTGTTGAACATTATTCCGACGCCGCCCCAACTTGCAACCATGGAATTAGGCTCCTTTCCTGCTGTGATGACGGTGAAGTCCTTGCCTACGAGTCTGAATATGTTCTCGTCAAATTCTTCAGGTGTGACCTTTCTATAGCCTGTCCTGAATCTCTCGGCCTCTGCCTTTTCGTAATTGTAGTTGACCCTGACGCCGTCTCGTGTCACGATCCTGTTGAGGCCGTTCCTGCTTCCGGTGTCCTCACCTTCGAGAGTGCCTGCAAGAACCTCCTCTACAATCTTCTGTATATCTTCTATCCTCTGGATGGTTTCAAGATTATCTCCCCAGTAATGACCGTTATAGAATCTCTCGTATCCGTTTGCCTTGAAATACGCTACAGATTCTTTGCAGGTCTGTATCATTGTGGACAAGTCTGTCATTATCAAGAGATTCGTATTACCGAATGCATCTCCGCTATATCCTTTGTCTGTTCCCACCTCAAGGAAGGTTACAGAACCTGCTGTGTGACCTGGGGTATAGTATGCTTCCAATACTCTTCCGCCAAGGTCGAATCTTTGTCCGTTCTCGATATGGTGGACAGTTCCCTTATAATTGCGGAGCATCGGAGCATCTGCCTCATTGATCCATAGTTCGTCGAAGCATCCTATGGCTCCTACATGGTCTCCGTGTCCATGGGTAAGCAGGAGGCTTACCGGTTTCTTCGTGATTTTTGCTACAATCTTGTCGAGGTCCGGGATATGTGTTCCGGCATCGATCAATACAGCGCTCTTATTGCCTTCGATGATATAGAGGGTTTCTGAGGATACACGGTTGCCGGATCCGATCCATGTGTTTTTATCTAGTTTCCAGAAAACGACATTGTCGTCGCGATAGGCTTCCGGTAGATCCAGTTTTGCCTGATTACCATTGTGCTGAGCAGATCCGCAAATGCAGATGATGGCCGCAAAGGCGGCAAGAAATATTCTTTTCATGTTCAAGTTTGTTTTAGATGCTGTTCTGGAATAATGTGCTCCATGCGTCAGACGGCATGTCCCAGTCGCCACGAGGGGAGAGACCTACCGATCCCACCTTAGGACCGTCAGGGAGACATGAACGTTTGAACTGCTGGTTGAAGAATCTTCTTATGAATGTCTTGAGCCATTTACGTATGGTGTCGTTGTCATATCTGCCTTCAAAAGCCTTACGTGCGAGGAACATGATCTTGTCCGGTGTATAGCCGAAACGTATGAAGTTGTATATGAAGAAGTCGTGAAGTTCGTAAGGACCTACAAGGTCTTCAGTGACCTGCTGTATCTCACCGTTTTCGTCTGCCGGCAGCAATTCCGGACTGATAGGTGTGTCCACGATGTCCAGAAGTATTTCTGCCAGATTTTCGAACTTGTTGTATGTCGCCCATCTGACAAGGTTACGTACCAAAGTTTTCGGTACACCTGCATTTACTCCGTACATGGACATATGGTCGCCGTTGTATGTCGCCCATCCCAATGCCAGTTCCGAAAGGTCACCTGTTCCAACTACGAGACCATTTGTCTGATTTGCAACGTCCATCAGAATCTGTGTCCTTTCGCGTGCCTGTGAATTCTCGAAAGTGACGTCTGTTATGTTCTTGTCGTGTCCAAGGTCCTTGAAATGCTGGTCACATGCCGCTGCAATCGATATTTCACGGGAAGTTATTCCGAGCCCTTCCATAAGGTAGGTGGCATTGTTCTTTGTTCTCGATGTGGTGCCGTATCCCGGCATGGTTACTCCGATTATTCTTTCACGAGACCATCCGAGTCTGTCAAATGCAAGTGCTGTCACAAGAAGGGCAAGTGTGCTGTCAAGACCTCCTGAGATACCGATTACCGCACTCTGGCAGTTTATATGCCTTAGTCTTGTGGCAAGTCCCGCTACCTGTATTTCAAGTATTTCCCGGCATCTGTAGTCGATGTCATCTTCTGAAGTGAACGGGTGCGATTCTATCTTTCTGTACAGTTCCGCCTCAAAATCCGTTGTGTTGGCATCTCCTGCGGATTGTCTGATATAAGGTGAATAATCTGACTGGAAGAATCCCGTCCTGCCTTTTCTGATGTTCTCAAGTTTCTCGATGTCGATATCTGCGATTGTGAGAGAACCTTCGATACCGAATCTGACATTTTGAGCAAGAATATCACCGTTTTCCCATATTGATGCAGAGCCTGCATGGACATAGTCCTGGGTTGATTCTCCGAAACCTGCTGCTGCGTGGATATATCCTGTCATTGTTCCTGCAGTGTGCTGTCCGATGCGTCCGTTTCGATATCTGTCAGTCATGAGGATCTCATATTCTGCAGACGGATGTGCTATCAGGTGTACTCCAGATGTTGCATGATATGATGAAGGCGGGATAGGAGCCCAAAGGTCATCTCCGGTCTCCACTGCAAATACGGCTTCGCCGATCTTGAACTGCAGATAAGGCGATATGATGCATTTCTGACCTGCATATCTGATTTCGCATGGTCCTCCTTCCTGCATGAAATCTTTTCCTGATGCAAATATGCGTTGCTCTTTCGATGTTATGTGTATCTTGGGTACTATGCCTTTTATGCAGCCGTCAGTCACCACAATGCTGCAGTTGTAGAGGCGGCCTCCATATGGCACAGGTGAACCTGCTACCATTACCATATTTCTGCCTTTGCTGAACTCCAGGATCTTCACAAGCCCCTCCTCTGCTCCTTTTACAAGGATGCTTTGTCTGAAGAGGTCACCGCATGTGCTTCCTGTCATGCATAATTCCGGAAATACCGCTATGGATACCTTTCGTGAGTACGCTTCTTCTGCGAGTCTGCATATTTCCTCGGTATTGTATGCCGTGTCTGCAACCCGTACTCCTGGGACAGCGGCTGCTGTCCTTATAAATCCGTATTTTCTCATCATATCATATATGGCTTGGAATAAACATAAAAGGATGGCCTTGATGCCATCCTTGAATATATTGCGGAGTCTTTAAAGTTCTTCAAACTCAACATCAGCGAAACCGCCACCGGCAGGACGGCCCTCATCCTTGAGGCAGTTTGTCCTGATG
>JAZRGY010000101.1:0-5737 GCA_045644485.1 Candidatus Cryptobacteroides sp.
CACGCGGCACATTGGGGTTCACTACTGCAATCACGGTCTTCGCACATTCGATAGCGGCTAGGGTTGCGTCTACAGATGTTCCCAACGATACATATCCGTGTTTGTCCGGAGGACATACCTGAATCATAGCGACGTCGCACCTGAGGGCTCCGCATCTATAGAGTTTCTGGGTCTCGCTCAGGAATACCGGGATATAATCGGAATATCCGGCCTGTACGCTCTTGCGGACATTTGCTCCTACGAAGAACGCCTGATGGAAGAATACTCCTTCGAATCTAGGATCTGTGTATGGTGCCTCTCCTTCTGTGTGCAGGTGGTGGATACGAACGTCCTGAAGTTCTCCTGATTCACCTCTCTTGCAGAGGGCTTCGATGAGTATACGTGGCGCGCTTGCTACGCTGCTAAGATGAATGTGGTCGCCTGACTTTACGACCTTTACAGCCTCTTCGGCAGAAACGAAATGTATCTCTTTACGCATGATTATGTGATTATCTTGTCAAAGATAGTTATTTTTTGCAGAATTGCTAACTTTGCACCATTATGCATACACGAGAAGAAAAACTTCAGGCGTTCGGAAGGATTCTGGATGTGCTGGACGAATTAAGGGAAAAATGCCCATGGGACAGGAAGCAGACGAACGAGTCGTTGCGTCCTCAGACCCTGGAAGAAGTATATGAATTGAGTGACGCTGTACTTAAAGGAGAGGAGCGCGAACTTTCAAAGGAACTTGGAGATGTGCTTCTCCATGTCCTTTTCTATGCCAAGATCGGTGAAGAGAAGCAGAGTTTCGATATTGTTGATGTAATCAATTTCCTTTGCGACAAACTGATCTATCGTCATCCCCATGTGTTCTCCAGTGCAGAAGTCGGGGATGCTGAGGACGTTATCAAGCAGTGGGAAATGCTCAAGACCAAAGAGAAGGACGGCAACAAGAGAGTGCTCTCAGGCGTTCCTGACGGACTCCCGCCGCTCCTTAAGGCTTATCGTATGCAGGACAAGGCTCGCGGGGTAGGCTTTGATTGGGAAAAGAAGGAAGATGTATGGGATAAGGTCAAGGAGGAGATGGGTGAATATCAGGCTGAACTGGATGCTATCGCTGCCGCTCGGACTGAAGATGAGAAGGCTGCCGCATATGACCGTGCGGAAGACGAACTTGGAGACTTCCTCTTTGCGACTGTAAATGCTGCAAGGCTATATGGGCTGAATCCGGATACTGCACTTGAACGTACATGTGCAAAGTTCAGGCGCCGTTTTACATATCTTGAGGAACATACCATCCGTCAGGGACGTAATCTTACCGACATGACTCTTGCTGAAATGGATGCTATCTGGGACGAAGGTAAAGCGAAGGGACTATGATTTACGACTGGCAGGAAAGAACTTCGATGCTGGTAGGGGAGGAGATGTTGGATCATTTCCGTAACTCCACTGTTGCTGTCATCGGAGTCGGAGGTGTAGGAGGCTATGCTGCAGAGATGATCGTGCGTGCCGGGGTGGGACATCTGATCATTCTTGACAGTGATGATGTGTCTGTTACCAACAAGAACCGCCAGTTGCTTGCTCTGGATTCTACGGTGGGCAGACCTAAATGTGATGTACTTGCACAACGTCTTAAGGATATCAATCCTGAACTGGATCTGATTGTGATAAAGGAATACCTTGAGGCGGAGAAAGCAGGTGATGTCCTGGGAGGTCATAAGATAGATTTCCTTGTCGATGCGATAGATACCCTGTCTCCGAAACTCCATCTTATAAAATATTGCATGGACCACTCCATACCTTTGGTCTCTTCCATGGGTGCAGGCGCAAAGTTCGATGCGACGAAGGTACGTTTGGCCGATGTCTCTAAGTCTTTCAACTGTCCTCTTGCCTATATCGTGCGTAAAAGGTTGAGATACATGGGGATAAAGAAAGGTTTCCAAGTCGTTTTCTCTGAGGAACTTCCTGACAAGGAGTCCATAGTGCCATGCGAGGACCGAAACAAGAAATCACAGGTCGGCACGATTTCATACATACCGGCGGTATTTGGTTGTGTCTGTGCCCAGGCCGCCGTGCAACACCTTATGAATAAGGCGGATTGCGGGGAGTGAAAATAAAGATTTATTAGTATATTTGCAGGATGTTGTATAAGGCAAGAGAAGTGAGCGGGAAAAAGGATCTGAAGAAATTCATCAGATTCCCCGAATCTCTTTACAAGGGATGCAGTCAGTATGTCCCTCCTCTTCATAAGGGGCAGGAGCATGAACTGATGCATGCTGCTTCCTTGAAGTATTGTCAGAGGAAGATGTGGCTTGCCGAAGATGCTTCAGGAAAGATTGTCGGACGAATATGTGCTGTCATCAATCCCCGATACAACGAAAAGTATGGGACAAGAAGGGTAAGGTTCGGATGGTTTGACCTTATAGATGATGTGGAAGTGGCTCGTGTCCTTTTCGATGCGGCTGAGTCATGGGCAAGGCAGCAAGGAATGGAAGAAATTCACGGACCTTTGTACTATAACACACTGGGTCGTCAGGGAATGCTTGTGGAAGGGTTTGACAAGATTGCTCCTTTCTCGTGTCTGTACAACCACCCGTATTATGTGGATATCATACAGGCTCTCGGATTTGAGAAGGAGTGTGACTGGATACAGTATATGATGCCGGCTGATCAGGGCGAAGATGACAGGCTTAAGGCTATTTCAGAAAGGCTTATGCAGCGGTATGACCTGCATGTGGCAGATTTCGAGGCATTGAAGAAGGACAGGGACATGGTCCGCAGTTTCTTCAAGACATATAATGAATGTTATGACGGCAGGGTCTATAACTTTGTGCCGTTTACTGAGGAAGAGATAGAAGAGGAGATAGATCAGGTTATCGCACAGTTGGACAAGCGTCTGTGTTGCGTCATAATGGATTCTGATAATGAGATTGCAGCGTTCGGGGTGGCGATTCCTTCGCTTTCCAGAGCCATGCAGAAGGCAAAGGGAAGGCTTTTTCCTTTTGGTTGGTTCCATGTGCTGAAGGCTATGAAGGACTTCACTTATCTGGATCTGATGCTGGAAGGTGCTGCTCCTAAATGGCAGAATACGGGAATTTCAGCCGTCTTCCATGGGATGATGGCACAGCAGTTTCAGGATTGCGGGGCTAGATGGGCTTTGGCCAATCCTCAGATAGAGACAAATACAGCGGTCAACGTGTGGGGTAGATACAGACATGAACTGTGGCTTCGCCGCCGTTGCTGGATAAAGAAGATAAAATAAACTATATATGGCAGATAATTCACTTTTGGAGAAGGTATTGGGCCTTCAGGAGAAATATGTCGCACTTCAGGAGCAACTCTCAGATCCTGAGGTGATTTCCGATATGAAGAAATTCGTCCAACTCAACAAGGAGTACAAGGAACTGACCCCTATCATTGAGGCAGGAAACGAATTCAAGAAGATTCTGGAGAATTATGAGATGGCAAAGGAGATTCTTGCCACTGAGAAGGATGAGGATCTTCGTGAGATGGCCAAGGAAGAGATCGCTGAGATAGAGCCTACGCTTCCAGAATGGGAGGAGAAGATCAAACTGCTTCTTATCCCTGCCGATCCTCAAGACAGCAAGAACGCGATTCTTGAGATCCGTGGCGGTTCTGGTGGAGACGAGGCGGCAATCTTTGCAGGTGACCTTTTCCGTATGTACTCGAAGTTCATCGAGACACGCGGCTGGAGGATGGAGATCACCAGCCAGGCAGAGGGTGCTGCCGGGGGATTCAAGGAAATCGTGTGCAAGGTGTCGGGAGACGGAGTGTATGGAGTCCTCAAGTATGAGTCTGGTGTACATCGTGTACAGCGTGTGCCACAGACAGAGACTCAGGGACGTGTACATACCTCAGCGGCCTCTGTAGCAGTGCTTCCTGAGGCTGATGAGTTCGATATCGAACTTAACATGAATGATATCCGTAAGGATACCTTCTGTTCATCAGGACCTGGCGGACAGTCTGTGAACACTACATATTCTGCAATCCGTCTTACCCATATCCCTTCAGGCCTCGTGGTTCAGTGTCAGGATGAGAAGTCACAGTTGAAGAACTTCGACAAGGCTCTTCAGGAACTTCGTACCCGACTCTATAATATGGAGTATGAGAAGTATCTTGCAGAAATTTCTGCCAAGAGAAAGACAATGGTAGCAGGTGGTGACCGTTCGGCAAAGATCCGTACATACAACTATCCTCAGTCACGTGTGACTGACCATCGTATAAACTACACGATGTATAACCTTCCGGTATTCATGGACGGTGCGATCCAGGAAGTTATCGATCAACTCCAGATTGCTGAGAACGCCGAACGTCTCAAGGCAGCGGAATAATCAGGATAATGTGCTCCAAGGAAAAAACCTTGGAGCATTTTTTATGAATCAATAGAGGTCGCCTAATAACCATAGTGGGTGAACCCCTCTTGCTCCGGAATACAGATCTTCGAATGATAAGGTGAGCGTACCTCCTCCTCTATGCTCTTTCAGTATCTTGTTCCAGGATTCATCCCTACCGTCATTTTCGAAACTGAGCAGATAACGTGCGACATAACTGTCGCGCTCGATTTCTCCGTCATGAGGTTCGATTTTGACATAATCTGAAATACTGTATCCGTATTTATTGCTCAGTACATCTATCTTCCATTCGCAGAGGCTGAATTCACATTCCCAGAAGTGACCCTGATTCAGGTTGTATCCGTTCTTGTCAGTAAGATAGATACAGATGTCGCTAGGCTGGCCGTTGATCCAACAGTCGATCTCCAGATCATACCCTTCCACAACATTGTCTGCATATGTTCCGGCTTCTCCTACAATAATCTTCGGGATATGTATGAAGCCGTGTTCCATCACATATTCTATCCTTCCTGTTTGGGTGTTCAACATTACCAGATCGTAACCACCAGCCTTCAGACAGGTGCCTATGGCTCGGAAAGTTCCGTTTCCGATATCTAGGCAGTTATAGAATCGGATGATTGTATTTCCGTTATAATCGATACCTGCAAGAGAGAATGCATTGTTCTGTTCCTTCCAGTATTCCTTTCCTTTTTCGTCGAAACTGAACTCTACGCAGATGTTCTCTGTCGTATAGAAATTGTCTTTGTCATGGAAATTATTGCTCATGTCGAGAGTAAGCCCCCAAGTAGTATGTTTCATTTGTGAAGTATCGATCTTCCAACTTATTTTGTCGAAATTATCTTCTTCCAGATAAAGAGTCAGGTTGTGCAGGCTGTTCCTTCTGATGTCAAAGTTGCTGAAAGCGTTTTCTCCAAGATAGAACCGATATGTTATGCTTCCTTCATAGTCTGCATTGTCGTTCCATTTGCCCTCTACTTCCATATATGTACATATGTCGGACCTGTCTCCGATATTTTCAGGCACTTTTTCCCAAGGTGTGCTGTCGGGTGGAAGAAGATTTCCCTGGCAGTTTTCTGTCGTGTAGAAATATATGGTTCCTCCTTTCATGAGAAGGGCAATGTCTTCGGATGTAGCATAGTCTCCGTCGATTGCTTCCTCTTTACTGATGATCCGACTTCCTCCGCTCATGAATGGTCGGAGTATACCTGCTCCGTTGCATAATCTGGCAGATGTGATATCAAGCCCTTCCAGGACTCCCATTTCTACTCTAAGACCGATCTTGGATATAAGTCTGGACATGCTGGCATAGACGGTAGTCCGTTCGCCGGATTTGAGTGCCACACTTCCATTCCAGCACATCGGCAGGGCCTTATCAATGTTTGAGA
>JAZRGY010000102.1:0-39814 GCA_045644485.1 Candidatus Cryptobacteroides sp.
AAATGAATATGCAAGGTGTATTCTCCTTTGCTATCCAACTGTTCTTGAACTCTTCAAGAGTGTAATTTTCCTGTTTTTTAGGCTCTAGAGAGAACTCATCATACTCTTCATATCTGTATGCATCAATCTTGTTGAAAACGACAAAAATAGGCTTGTCTATGGCCTTTATATCCCTCAAAGTTTCTTCTACGACGCGTATATGATCTTCAAAATTTGGATGCGATATATCTACAACATGCATGAGAATATCAGCCTCTCGTACCTCATCTAATGTACTCTTGAATGCTTCCACCAACTGGTGAGGAAGTTTTCTGATGAAACCTACAGTGTCGCTGAGCAGGAAAGGTACGTTTTCAATGACGACTTTTCGTACTGTAGTATCAAGGGTAGCAAACAGTTTGTTTTCTGCAAAAACTTCGCTCTTTGCCAGGAGATTCATCAATGTACTTTTACCTACGTTTGTGTATCCTACAAGCGAAATACGCACCAAGGAACCCCTGTTTCCACGCTGTGAAGCCATCTGTTTGTCGACCTTCTTCAACTGTTCCTTAAGTCTTGATATCTTGTCCTGGATTATACGGCGGTCAGTCTCTATCTGAGTCTCTCCGGGACCTCTCATACCGATACCTCCCTTCTGTCTTTCAAGGTGTGTCCACATTCTTGTAAGTCTTGGGAGAAGATATTGATACTGAGCGAGTTCTACCTGCATCTTTGCATATGCAGTCTTTGCTCTCTGAGCAAAAATATCCAGAATAAGATTTGTTCTGTCAAGGATGCGGATATTGAGTTCACGCTCAATGTTTCTTAACTGGGTAGGGGAGAGTTCATCGTCAAAAATCACTACTTCGATTTCATTTTCTTCTATGTACTCCCTTATTTCCTGAAGTTTTCCACTTCTTATATATGTTCTTGAATCAGGTCTGTCTACTTTCTGGATGAACTTCTTTACTCCTATTGCCCCTGCAGTCTCAGCAAGAAATTCCAATTCATCGAGATATTCCATGATCTGGCGTTCGTCGTCACCTTGTTTTATCACGCCTACGAACACCGCTTTTTCATTATGTTGTTCTTCTGTTATTTTTGCCATAACAATTATTATTTGAGAAATAAATAAGTCCGGTCAAATATATTGATCGGACTTATCATTTATTTGTAAATCAAATAATTATCTCAACTGGAAGATAACAGGGAAGGTGTAGGTTACTGGAACCGCACGGTCTCTCTGCTTTCCTGGCTTCCACTTTGGAGACATTGATACTACGCGTACAGCCTCCTTATCAAGTGAAGGGTCAACACCACGAAGAACCTTTACCTTTGTTACTGAACCGTCCTTCTCTACTGTAAACTGGAGAGTAACACGACCCTGAACACCGTTTTCCTTTGCAATCTCAGGATACTCGAGTCTCTGGTTCACCCACTTTGAGAACTGGTTTGCGTCACCACCCTGGAATGATGGCTTTTCCTCTACCAACTGGAATGGGATTGCTTCCTCTTCAACAACTTCCTCTTCAACTTCTACATAGTCCATGATCTCAACTCCGAGGCTTGCGTCGTCCTCAAGGTTCATAAACATGTCGTCTTCAATCTCGATTTCGTCATCCACGATGTCGATCTGGTCTGAAAGAACAGGAATCTTAGGTGCTGCTGGTGGAGGAGGAGGGGTTTCCTGTGTGATAGGAATGATTTCCTCTTCAATAAGTACTTCAGTAGTATCCTCAAGTGTAGATACCTTTGTTTCCTTGCTTGTCCACTCGAAAGCAAAGAGTGTGATGCCTAACGCTACAACAAGACCGATCTCGACGAAGAGAAGTTTCTTGTTTTCCAAGTTGGCTTTGTCTGACTTTTTGATTTCCATATTGATTGTTAGTTTTTATATTCCATTTTGCCCGGTAAAGTTAGAAATTATATTTTTTATTTCAAACTTTTTATACATTTTGTAGATTTGCAAAAAATAAAAATGCTATGATTTCATACTATTTTGAAGATACGGACTTCATTTTTAAGGGTAAAACAAGAAATAATAAGTGGTTACGCCTGGTTGCTGAGAGTGAAATCAGAAAGATAGGTGATATATCCATAATATTCTGTTCTGACAATTATATATTGGATGTCAACCAGCAATATCTCCAGCACGATTATTTTACAGACATCATCACTTTCGATTATTGCGAGGGTGACAGATTGTCTGGTGACCTTTTTATAAGTGTGGATTCTGTTCGTGAGAA
Organism: Candidatus Cryptobacteroides sp.; assembly: GCA_045644485.1. Lineage (GTDB taxonomy): Bacteria > Bacteroidota > Bacteroidia > Bacteroidales > UBA932 > Cryptobacteroides. The sequence goes on from JAZRGY010000102.1 coordinate 2,226, forward strand.
TGCTTTGGAATATGGAACTGAATTTTCAGAAGAACTTAATAGGGTGATCGTCCATGGAGTTCTTCATCTTATAGGATATGATGACCATAATGATGATGACATTGCCATGATGCGTAAGAAGGAAAATTATTACCTTTCATTAAGAGAACTGGTGTAGTGATGAAAAAAGTATATGATGTAATAGTTGTTGGTGGTGGGCATGCCGGATGTGAGGCTGCCATGGCGGCTTCAAGAATGGGATCGTCTGTGCTTCTTATATCCATGGATATGAACAAATTTGCACAGATGTCTTGTAATCCTGCAATTGGAGGAATCGCTAAAGGTCAGATAGTCAGGGAGATAGATGCTTTAGGAGGTTATACTGGCATCATAACGGATGCTTCTACCTTACAGTTCAGGATGCTTAACAGGTCCAAGGGACCGGCAATGTGGAGTCCTCGTGCTCAGTGTGATAAAATACAGTTTTCTCTATATTGGAGAAAAATACTCGAAAGTGCCTGTAAATTAGATATTTACCAAGATACAGTGACCGAATTTCTTTTCGATGGTTTGAAAATTTCGGGCGTATGTACGACTACGGGCGCAAAATTCAATTCTCAGACAGTTATTCTTACTGCCGGAACCTTCCTTGACGGTAAGATGTTTATCGGAAGGACAATGTTTGAAGGAGGTAGGATAGGGGAGTTGCCTTCTCATGGTCTTACCGGACAACTTGTATCCATGGGTGTTTCTACTGCAAGGATGAAGACTGGTACTCCTCCTCGAATAGATATATCTTCAGTAGATACATCAAGGATGCTGCATCAGTTCGGTGATGAAGATCCGGAAAAATTCTCATATCTTCCTTTCCTTTCTACAGCGCAGAACGGAACTCCTCAGATGCCATGCTTTGTCGTGCATACTAATCAGAGGGTGCATGATATATTGAAGAGTGGGTTTGCTGATTCTCCATTATTTTCAGGATTGATTACAGGTATTGGTCCAAGATATTGTCCTAGTATTGAAGATAAGTTGAGGACCTTTGCAGATAAGACCGAACATCAACTTTTCCTTGAACCGGAGGGTAGGGGAACCAATGAATATTATCTCCAGGGATTCTCTTCTTCTCTACCTCTCGATATTCAGATGGAAGCGCTTCATAATATAGAAGGTCTGGAACATGCAAAGGTCTATCGTCCTGCCTATGCTGTGGAGTATGATTATTTCGATCCTACACAGTTGAAGCCGACGCTTGAGTTGAAGAATATAGATGGACTTTTCTTTGCAGGACAGGTCAACGGAACTACCGGTTATGAAGAGGCTGCGGCGCAGGGCTTGATAGCGGGTATAAATGCCCATCTTAAGGTCGCTGGCAAAGAACCGTTTATTCTTAAAAGAGACCAGGCTTATATTGGTGTTCTTATAGATGACCTCATAACAAAGGGTGTTGATGAACCATATAGAATGTTTACCTCACGTGCCGAATATAGAATACTCCTTCGTCAGGATAATGCTGATATCAGGCTTACACCTGCTTCTTATGAAATAGGTCTGGCTGATAAATTCAGATATGATTACACTATGCGAAAGTATGATTCTGTACAGAAATTCAATACTTTCTTTGAAGATGCTTCTATAAGACCTGAATATGTAAACGACTATCTTAAGTCTGTTTCTACTTCGGAAATAAATTCGCGTAAACGTATTGCTGATTTGATTTCTCGTCCTCAGACAAAATTGTCTGATATGTTTAATTTAGTTCCACGTGGAACTTTTTCTAAGTTTAATATCAATTCAGATGCTGAATTTATTTCTCCTTTAAAGTCTCTTTTATTGGAAAATTGTTCTTATTCTGATCTTTTAGGATATGGGAGCAGGAACTCTGTAGATAATAATATTGCTGCAGAATATGCATCGGGATCTTATCAGGATGCTGTTTATGCACTTAAGTTCAATACAGAATATCCGGTATCTTTACTTGATAAGAGTGTATTGGATGGGAAGATTGAATCCAATTATAAGAGGGAAATCCTTGACTCTTCGGAAATATCAATAAAGTATAAGGGGTATATTGAAAGAGAGCAGCAGATGGCAGATAAGATAATGAGATTGGAGAACCTGTCTATTCCGGAAGATTTTGACTTCGATAAGGTGGAGAGTCTTTCTATCGAATGTAGGCAGAAACTTAAAAGATATTCTCCTAGGACCATTGCGCAGGCATCCAGGATTTCTGGAGTTTCTCCTGCCGATATATCGGTGCTCTTGGTATATTTTGGAAGATAAAAAGAAAAAGAGTTCCACGTGGAACTCTTTTTCTTTCTTATAATCTTTTCAATGATAGTTTTATTATTTCTTCCAAAGATGCTCCCGGTGACTCCTTCAACACTGCTGCTACTGCTTTGTTGACATTTGCTTTAGTAAATCCTAGCATTACAAGCGCTGTTACTGCCTCGTCCGTTACTCCTGAAGAACTTGTCTGGAATAGTGGAGAATTATCAGATCCTGCTCCTTTGACCACCTTATCCTTAAGTTCGAGAATCAATCTTTGAGCACTCTTCAAGCCTATTCCTTTGATGCTTTTTATCTTGTTTATATCTTCTGCAAGAATAGCGTTTCTGATTTCATCTGAGGTGAGGGATGATAACATCATCCTGGCAGTTGATGCTCCAATACCCGATACTCCTATAAGAAGTCTGAAGAGTTCTCTTTCGTCTTTTGTGGCAAATCCGTAATACAGTTCTTCGTCTTCGCGGATGTAATGGTGGATATAAACTGTTGCATCTGATCTTCCGTTCAATGCTTCGTATGTCTGTAATGAAATAAGGATTTTATATCCTATACCGTAACACTCCAGAACCAGGTCTGTCGGAGTCATTTCCACTAAACTGCCTTTGATGTAGTCTATCATATTGTTGTGTTTTTTAAAATTCTCTTTTCCTTTTTAAAGATGTCTCGACTACGCTCGACATGACAGGTATAAAATGATATATAAATACCGGTCCTTATTAAAAGGGATCTAAGTGCAAAAATATGATAATAATCTGTAAAAGAAAGATTGTTTTTGCTAAATTTGCGAGTTATTTGCACTATAGTCAGATATGAATATAATTGACATAAGATCTATGTTTCCGACGCTTTCCAGAAAAGTGTACGGAAAGAATCTTGTGTATTTCGATAATGCGGCGACAAGTCAGCGTCCTCAGGCTGTAATAGATGAGTGGAATAGGATCACTGCAGAGTCTAATGCTAATATTCATAGGGCAGTGCACAGGTTGGCAGATGAAGCGACTCAGGCTTACGAGCAGGCAAGAGACTCTGTAAAAGATTTCCTGAATGCGGAGAAAAGAGAAGAAATTGTCTTTACCAGTGGCACTACAGCCGCGGTAAATCTTGTCGCTTTCTGTTTTGGAGAAGCCTTTGTGAAGGAGGGGGACGAGGTTGTCGTTACAGAGGTTGAGCATCATTCCAATATTGTTCCTTGGCAGATGATGTGCAGGAGAAAAGGTGCTGTTCTGAAGGTTCTTCCTGTTGATGACAGCGGTCATCTTATAGTTGAAAAACTTGATGAAATACTTTCGGACAGGACCAGAATAATGGCTGTCACTCATATTTCCAATGTACTCGGTATTATTAATCCTGTGAAGGAAATCATAGATAAGTGTCATGAAAAAGGGGTGCCTGTTCTTGTTGACGGTGCTCAGGGGGCGGTCCATTGTAAGGTAGATGTGCAGGAACTGGATTGTGATTTCTATGTATTTTCCGGTCATAAACTTTATGCTGCTACAGGTACGGGAGTCTTGTACGGAAAGAAGAAATATCTTGATGCCATGCCTCCGTATATGGGAGGAGGAGAGATGGTAGGAACGGTGTCATTTGCCGATACGACATATGCTCCTCTGCCTATGAAGTTTGAGGCCGGTACCCAGAATTTTGCATCTGCTGCTACTTTAAAACCTGCTTTAGAATTGATTAACCTATTGAATGATAGTGAGTTAATTAATAATTTAGACCATATAAGGGATTATCTTCTGGATAGTTTGTCCTCTGATGGAAGGATAAGGATATATGGAGTTCCGCGTGGAACAAATGAGGAAAAGATTCCTCTTTTCTCTTTTACTGTAGAAGGGGTGCACCATGAGGATCTTGCTTTGATTCTTGACAAGATGGGGATTGCTGTAAGGTCCGGTCAGATGTGTGCAGAGCCTCTTATGGACCGTTTTGGAGTTACCGGTATGCTGAGGGTATCTCTTGCTCCATACAATACTATGCAGGAGGCGGAATATTTTGTTAAATGCCTGAACAGGGCGATAGATATGTTGATGTAACATGACACTACACGAAGCGGAAAATGCCATTGTCGAGGAATTCTCGATGTATGAGGAATGGCTTGACAAATATGAGTATCTTATAGAGTTAGGGAAGTCACTTCAGGATTATCCTGAGGCATCCAAGACTGATGATAGACTTATAAAAGGTTGTCAGTCAAGAGTATGGCTTGATTATAAAGTGGATGCTGGAAAGATATTCTTCAATGCTGACAGTGATGCTATCATCACTAAGGGAATCATTTCCCTGCTGATAGGACTTTATTCGGGCAGGACTGCTCAGGAGATACTTTCTTCTGATTTCTCGGTTGTGGAGAAGATAGGTCTTAAGGAGAATCTTTCTCCTACCAGGGCAAATGGATTGGTGTCGATGATTGCGAAGATCAGGGAAGTGGCGACGTTGAATATTTAAGGACCTCTCGACCGAACGAAGTGAGTGGAGAAATCTGTATTATGGGACTGAAGGATTGGATTAAGAAGAAATCTGCCGAGGTGGCGGAAGAAGATAAGGAAAGAAAGATGAGACTTGAAAGAGATATTATAATGGCTCTCAGGCAGGTGTATGATCCTGAGATACCGGTAAACGTCTATGATCTCGGACTTATATATGAGGTCAAGGTCGATGATGACCATAATGTGTATATACAGATGACCTTGACGGCTCCGAATTGTCCTATGGCTGATTATGTGATGGAACAGGTGAAGACTGCTGTGGAGGATGTTCCTGGAGTTGTTAGCGTGAAGATCGACCTTGTTTTCGAGCCGGTATGGGACAGGAGCAGGATGTCCGAGGAGGCCCTCGTGGAACTCGGACTTGATGACTGAAGGACAGAAGGGGAGAGAGAGGATAGGGTAAAGGTTAAATTGTACCTTTCTTTAGGCTCAAATCAAGGCGATAGAAGGAAGAATATAGAGAACGCCTTGAGTCTGCTCAATATTGAATTTGGAACGCCTTATAAGGCTGTTTCCAGTATTATTGAGACTGATCCGTGGGGCTTTGATTCAGATGAGAAGTTTATGAATGCTGCAGTGCTTTATGAACTTGACTTTAAGGCTGGATATAATCCGGAAGCGGAAGGTCTGATGATTCTTGAGATATGCAAGAGCGTGGAGAGGAGACTTGGACGTAAAGGTGGTCCGCAGTATGGAAAGGATGGCAAGAGGATATACACAGATCGTCCGATAGATATAGATATCTTGCTTTTTGGAGATAATAAGATTGATTGTGAGGAACTTACGGTTCCACATAAACTTATGTACGAGAGGGATTTCGTTATGGTGCCCTTAAATGAGATTATTAATTAAAAACTATATAGAACTATGACACAAGAAGAACTTTTTAAGATTCTGGTTGCTCACTGCAAGGAGTACGGATTCATTTTCCCTTCTAGCGAGATCTATGATGGTCTCGGTGCCGTATATGACTATGGTCAACTCGGTTCGGAACTTAAGAGCAATATCAAGAGATATTGGTGGGAGGCCATGACAAGGCTCCATGAGAATATCGTGGGTATTGATTCTGCAATCTTCATGCATCCTAAGATCTGGGAGGCTTCAGGACACGTAGGTGCCTTCAATGATCCTCTTATCGACAATAAGGATTCCAAGAAGAGGTATCGCGCAGACGTCCTTATCGAGGATTATATCGGTAAACTTGAGGAAAAGATCGAGAAGGATGTAGAGAAGGGCAAGAAGAAATTCGGTGAGGCTTTCGATGAGGAGCAGTTCAAGGCAACAAATCCGAATGTACTCAGAAATCAGAAGAAGATAGATGATGTAAAGAAGAGAATGGCTGACGCCCTCAATGCAAATGATCTTGCTGAACTCCGTCAGATCATCATTGACTGCGAGATAGCATGTCCTATTTCAGGTACAAAGAACTGGACAGATGTACGTCAGTTCAACCTTATGTTCTCTACTCAACTCGGAAGCGTTTCAGGTGAATCCAATATCATCTACCTTCGTCCGGAGACTGCACAGGGTATTTTCGTGAACTATCTTAATGTTCAGAAGACCGGTCGTATGAAGATACCTTTCGGTATTGCACAGATCGGTAAGGCTTTCAGAAATGAGATCGTTGCTCGTCAGTTTATCTTCCGTATGAGAGAATTCGAGCAGATGGAGATGCAGTTCTTGATCAAGCCTGGTACAGAACTCGATTGGTTCGCAAAATGGAAGGAGAACCGTATGGCTTGGCACAAGGCTCTCGGAATGGGTGATGAGAACTATCGTTTCCATGATCATGACAAACTTGCCCACTATGCAAATGCGGCAACAGATATCGAATTCCGCTTCCCATTCGGATTCAAGGAACTCGAAGGTATCCACTCTCGTACAGACTTCGACCTTGGAAACCATCAGAAGTTCTCTGGAAAGAAAATACAGTACTTCGATCCTGAACTTGGCGAAAATTATGTGCCGTATGTAGTCGAGACTTCTATCGGAGTTGACCGTATGTTTCTCGCAGTTCTTTCTAATTCATACAAGGAAGAGCAGTTGGAGAACGGAGAGAGCCGTGTGGTTCTGAGCATTCCTGCACCTCTGGCACCAGTAAAGGTCGCTGTACTTCCTCTTATCAAGAAGGATGGACTTCCTGAACTTGCAAGAGAGATTATGGATTCTCTCAAATATGACTTCAACTGTCAGTATGATGAGAAGGATTCTATCGGCAAGAGATATCGTCGTCAGGATGCGATCGGTACTCCGTTCTGCGTGACTATTGACCATGATTCTCTCAATGACCGTTGTGTCACTATCCGTCACCGCGACAGCATGCAGCAGGAGCGAGTTAAGATAGAGGATCTCCACTCAATCATATCTAAGGAAGTTAATCTGAGCAACATCCTGAAGAAACTGAACTAATTCATCAGTTACTATAAAAAACTGTGGGTATTAATTCCAGCGACCCCTGCCCTCTTTGAGGGCACCCCCTAGCCGGGGGTGGCATGTCGCCAGCATTAATACCCACAGTTTTTTATGCAGTTCAGTTATTTGTTTGCTTTTCTGTATTGTTGAGGAGTCATTCCTGTGATGTTCTTGAACCAACGGGAGAAATTATATATTTCAAGAATACCGACTTTTCTTCCAACCTCTTCAACAGACATTTTCTCCTGACCTGTCAGCAAAGCCTTGCTTTCTTCTATCTTCAAGGTATGCAGCCACACGCTGAAAGTCATTCCTAAAATGGAATTTAGATATTTTGAGAGATAATTGTGGTTGGTACCGATTTCCTGAGCCACATCCCTGATGTTGAGATCTGGTCTTATGAAGTTCTTTTCCTCTATCCATCTGTTTACCGACGCTTCAAGTTTTGCCTTGAGATCTCGATTGTTCTTTTTTGCTTCGTCTTTCTTCTCTTCTTTATATTCAACAGATTCCTTTCTTACTGCACTGATCTTTTGAGGAAGGTAGTTTACCATCTTGAATGTCATATAGACATATACTCCAAGCAGGAGAAGATAATATATGTTTTCGAATGGTTTGACATAAAATGCTACAACCGTACATGCGGAAAGAGCGATGGATACCAAGATCAGGCTATACATCCATTTTATGTCAGGAGTATTTTCGTAATAATTCTCAAGATCTTTTGTACACTTTCTGTATTCCTTTATACATGTGTATCCCATCCAAAGGCATTTTGCTCCGAATATTATACCGAACAGCACAGAATTTATCTCTTGGAAATGGGGGTATTTCAGACCGATGAGCGCGCATACAAGCATCAGGGATATAGGGATTATTCCGTCAAGGAAGAATCTTTTTCTTTTGAATCCTTCTGCATATATGACGAAAAGAAATGCTGAATAGGTAAGCCATGATACCAGAAGTGAAATCAACAGTGTAAAACAGAGGTTTGTAAATTCACTGGTATTAAGTAGAAGAGGATGTATGCAGCAATATACCGCCAAAGAAAAGAATCCGATGCCCAGAGTGTATCGTGAATATCTGTAATATTTGAATATGTCTTCTTTAGGTATGTTCAGAAATATGATGAACATACCGAGGATGCAGAAAGCGAAGGCGAAAGCCAGGCTTATGCTCCAAAAAATAACTGTTTCCATTGAATTTCTACGTTCTTTTGCTGTGCAAATTTATTCTTTTCAAATCAAAAAATTTGCATTTGCATCAAAAACTTACGTAAAAACAAATTAAATATCTTAAAATATGTTTATGCAGATACAAAAATAGTGTTGAAATTTTGTGTTTACGCTAAAATTTGTCTTGGTAAAAATAAGATTTGTGCATGTCTGAAAATCGAAATGCAAAATTTTGATAAGGGTTGCAGGTACAATAATTTTGTCATCGCTGAACGTCATTAACAAGGTCAATGATCTGACCGGATTACCTTTATATTATTACAGACGTCAGCAGAACATTTTAATAGATGTACTGATGAAACGTTATCTGATTATTGCGGTTTTAATACTTTTCTCCGGAGCGGGTACAATCCATGCTCAGAAGGTTGGAGTAAAGACTAATGCTCTTTATTGGGCAACCGCTACCCCAAACGTCGGTTTCGAGTTTGCACTGGCAGACCGTTGGACCTTTGAAATTGCCGGAGGATGGAATCCGTGGACTTTTGATACTCAAAAGAACATCAAGGCAAAGCATTTCCTTGTGACTCCAGAGATCCGCTATTGGTTCTGTGAAAGTTTCAACGGACATTTCATTGGTATCAACGGAAATTACACCCAGTTCAATGTCGGTGGCTTCCCTGTTCTCGGACTTTTTGTGCCATCAGAAAACGACGGCATATTCATCAATGACCTGAAGAATGCGCGCAGCGAAGGATGGGCGGCAGGAGCAGGCATTACCTATGGATATGCATTTCCTATAAGCCGCAGGTGGAATATGGAATTCAATCTGGGAGTCGGTTTCTGGTACTCAGAGTATGACAGTTATGAGACTCGTCCTTGTGGTCTCTTCCACGGAAGCAACACCAAGACAGCCTTCGGACCTACAGATCTTGGCGTTTCATTCATTTATCTTATTAAATAAAGGAGAACGTAGTATGAAAAAGATAATGTTCATTGTTGCGCTGATGTTAGGATTTGCAGGAACACTTGCAGCGCAGTCCAAGATAACAAACGACAAGATCGAGAGAGATGGAGATTATGTAGTGGTTACTTTCGATGTTGCGACAGAAGATAACAGCATACCTAAGAACCGTAAGGAAATAATCCTTCCTTATCTCTACAACGGAAAGGATACCCTGTATCTCGATCCTCTGGAAGTATATGGAAAGAACAGGTTCAAGAGAGAAAGACAGGAATACCACATTGCAGGAGACAAGGACTGGGAACTCGGAGAGAACCAGATAATGAGAGGAGAAGTATACCAGTATGCTGCCCAGACCAATCTCAAAAGATGGATGAAGCCGGCACAACTCGGAATCAAGAGGCAGATGGTAGGATGTGCATGTGAAGAAGAAATGCCGGACGAGAACCTCGGACAATTCGCATTCCAGGAGCCTGAACTTCCACCGCGCAGAATACCGGTTCCGGTCCTTGCAGACGTAACAAGACAATTGCTGACAGGAGAGGATGAACTCGATGTTATCTTCAAGGTTTCGAAGGTGGAAATCGATCCTACAGTATTCAGCAACAAGGAAACCTTCGCAAAGATACTTGCAGTCGTGGATGACATCTACTCGAATCCAGATCATAAGGTGGAAAAGATTGAGGTTGCAGGATATGCTTCTCCTGAAGGAACGGTATCTTTCAACAAATGGCTCGGAGAAAACCGTGCAAAGGCTCTCATCGACTACATCATCAAGCAAAGGCCGCAATACGGACTTACTCCAGACAACTTTGCAATGAGAAACGGAGAAGAGAACTGGACAGGACTTCGCAGAGTGCTCGTCGACTCAGATATGGAATCTAAAGATGAGGTGATTGCAGTGATTGACGACCCTAGCGTTGACAACGGACAGAAGAAGACAATGATCAAGGCCATGAAGTCAGGAAAAGTCTGGAACGACATGCTGAAGAAGATTTATCCTCACCTGAGAAGCGCAAGATATCTTGCAGTATATTATGACTCATCTGATGATAAGGCGATAGAGATTATAAACGGAGCGAATGAGATGCTGAGAAACGGATTGGCAGATGAGGGATACAGGCAGGTGATGGAAGTGAAGGATGACAGGAGGGCATACAACACCATCGGTGCGGCCTTGATGCTTCAAGGTAAGTTTGAAGAGGCGATGCCATGGTTTGAAAAGGCACTTGACGTCAATCCTAAGCAGGCAGAGGCCAATATGGATGCAATAAAGGCTGAATATGAATATGAGAAGCAGCAGAGGCTGGCTCTCGAAGAATATCTCAAGAAATACGAATAAAAACAATAAACATTAATTAACCATTTTAATTTTAACGTTATGAAACTCACTAAATTGATGTTGTCTGCACTTGCTGCTACCGTAGCACTTGCTGCTTGTAACAAGGATGGTATCTCTCCAGATGTACCGGGATCAGTAAAGAGTATTGAAATCTCTATTACTAACAGCCTCTTTACAAAGGGAGACGGTGGTGGAGCAATTCCAGGTGACAAGTCTGTTACCCTTAACAATCTTCGCATCTATCTGACAGATGACAATTACTCTCAGTTCTATGAAGCAAAGGCTGCAGATGGAACAACTGACGCTACCATGTATTGGGACTCTGATATTTCATCAGTAGTAGGACAGAAAATATCTTTCCATTATGTAAACGCCTCAGTTACAAAGGTAATCGCTGTAGGAAACATGGGAGAAACTGCTTATACAGACATAAATGCTTTAAAGAGTGCGACTCTTCAGGTAACTGATCAGCAGGACCAGGCGAATCTTGCTCTTTATGGAGAAGGTAAGGTGAGTGCTTCAAATACTACTCATGCTGATGGCGAAATCCTCAACAACGTTTATACTGCATCTGTGGCATTGAAACCGCGTATTTCCCGTTTTGAAGTTGCCGGTTTCAGGGTGAAGTTCAATGATGAACCGAAATATAATGAGGTAAAGGTCAGTCAGATTGCTCTTGATGATTATATGCCTTCAACAACATTCTACACAGGAGTGGAAACAGGTACTCTTGTTGATGGTGTTACAACTGCACAACTTGGAACAACCAACTCTTCTGAAGTATATTCATGGCTTGCTGGAAACAACAGTTCAAGTGTGTGGTGGTATGATCTATATAATGATGTTACTTTGACTCCGACTGCACCTGTAGTGGATGTGAATCAGAGAGCATATCATGTATTTGCAGGAACACAGATTCCTCAGTTCGTATTACATCTTATTGTAGATGGTGTACCGGCATATGTCTACACAAAGACTTTTGTTGACAAGAACAATGAGGTAATTGGTGAAATTGAGGAAGGTACAATCTATCGTATGAGTGCAGAGGGCACAGTATCGGGCTCAGACGGAGCAATAGAGATACCTGAAGACAAGATTGACCAGATGGACAGATGTCTTGACATCACAGTTACTGTCGAGCCTTGGGTTGTGACTCTCGTTACTCCTGAATTCTAAAAACTTTCGATAAGAAAGAATTCTAAACAACATCAAAATATAAGGAAGGGCTTCAGGCCCTGATGACCGGGAGCCCTTCCAATATTTTCAGAATAAGAACAAGAAATCAAAACATACAGATTATGAAACTGAAAAACATTGCTTTAACCCTTCTGCTGGCTGGAGGACTCTCCACTTCCTGCATAAAGGAGGACCATAGCGATTGCTATAATATCTACCGTCTTGCCTTGAGTTATGTGGGTGACGGACAGACAGAAATCTTCTCTGAGAAGATAGATCGCGTACATATGTATGTTTTTGATGAGCAGAATAATTGTGTGGTTTCCCAGCAGTTGTCAGATGCAGATGTGAAGGCGCAGATTACTACCCTTCCTCATCTTGATGCAGGAAAGTACAGGATTGTGTGTGTTGGTAATGCTTATGAGACAGAAGTGGAGAATCTGTCATCAGGTGATTTTGAGCAGATCGTATTTGCTGATAAGGACTATCTGAATGGAGAGACAGTGTCCGGCAACGATCCTCTATATTGGTCTTCAACTGATTATACAATCAATCCATATGAACCGAAGCAGTTGGTTGAGACCAAGACTACTTATTTTGCCAGTTCGCACTTTGACATTCTTGTGGAAGTTGCAGGACTGATGAAACTGACCAAGGCAGAAGGTTATTCAATAGAACTGGAAGGAGTTTCTCCGCAGACAGACTTCAATAATAAGGCCGGTGGTCAGGCAACAACTTACGTGATGGATTCTGTTCTTGACGAAAATCAGACATTGAAGGCTGAGAACAGCATCATGAGACATTCAAACCATGAGGAAGTGAATCTTAAGGTGGTGGATGGAGAAGGAAAAACAGTGGCAGAAGTCAATTTTGCGGAACATATTGCAAGATACAATATAGATGTAACAAAGCACGAGTGTCTGATTCCGTTCAGATTGGAATTTGTCGATCCTACAATCGAGGTAAATATTACCGTTCCTGCATGGTTCATTGAAAACGTAACCCCAGAATTCTAAATAATCATCATGTCTATGAAGAAATCGACTAATATAATTCAAAGCGCAGCACTGGCTGTTCTAGCCTTGATTCTTGCTGCAGGATGCATTACAGAGAAGGATACACCTTCTATGGATGCGAAAGATGTGATGATACTCCTTGATCTGTCTGCAGATGAGATGCATACAAAGGCAATGGATGAGTCTGCTATCAAGACTGTACGTGTGTTTGCATTTGACAAGAACGGCAAGCAGGTGGGTCATGCCTATTCATCAGAGCCGGGAAATGGGTCATTTCATATGGCACTTTCCACTCCAGACGGTGCAACTTCGATGGATGTGGATTTTTATGCTGTTGCGAATGAAGGGGCTATGTACTACGATGGTACAGCGGTTGCGCTGTCCGAAAATACGACTAAAGACGAATTGGATGAACTTGTCTACAGTTCATTGATTACAACACTTGAGGCCTTGCCGATGTATGGCAAAGTAGAGGGAAAGACCCTTTCTTTGACTGCAGGACGTGTACACACCATTGATGATCATACGGGATTTCTTCTTACAGAGAAGATTTCAATAAAGATGTTCCGTTCGTTGGCTAAGATAGGTGTATATGTCGCTGCTATGGAGGGTACTGTCAATGATCCGATAGTACATAGTATAACCTTCAAGGCTTCGGGAAGAAGGAATATAAGTTATCTCTTCCCTTCAGACAATCTTCTGTCCCGAGATGCTTCTATTACTTCATTGACTTCCGACAGGGTTTTTGATCTTGTTGCTGACGGAAAGGATATGTTGTCAAACGCGGGAGTGGTGACCAAGAGACTTGATGCGCAGGACATGGATCCTACAACTGTAGTGGAAGACCTTTATACAGAGATACTTTCTCCTTTCTATCTTGCAGAAGTGCCTTATGGAAGTTCTGCATGGGACGTGCCTGCAGATGAGTCTGGAAGACCGGTTGTATTGGTCGTGGAGTATTCTTTAGGAGAAGGTTCCCTTAAGAAATATGCAGCGGTGAATATGCCTGCGATTGAAAGAAATAACTTTTATCAGGTACGTTGCCTTATCAAGACTGACGGTCAGATTTTGGCCGATGTAAGTGTAAATCCTTGGGAAGCAGGTGAAGACTGGGATATTGCTTTTGATTTCCCGACACATTCCAATCCTCTTGTTGCAACCTCTACGATCCTGCCAGACGGAACCTATCCTTCGGAGTATGGAAAAAAGGCTACAATGTATTTTGCCGGATCTGAGGCAGAACCGGAAGAAGATGGTGCATTCAGCGTGGACTTCAATATGTCATATCCGATAGGAGGACGTTGGCAGCCTGTTTTAAATCATGCATCTACGGATGATTATAAGGTGCTTGTCTATAAGAGAGGAGAAACGGCACAAGTATCAACTCCTATAATGATAACATCTGAAAAAGATGACACCTGGTATACGATCAAGGTTGTCCCTTTGAAGAATTCCAAGGTTGGAGATAAGGTTACGCTCTCTATTTCATATATCACTTCTTGGGGCGGTTCGGACCACTCTTACCTTCTCCAGATAAACGGAGGAGAGGAAAACAATCTCGCATGGATCGAGGAAAATCCTCAAGACAACGATGCATATGAAGCGTCTACAGTAGATATTGTAATCACACAGGTGGATACTCCTACAGGAAATTAACATTCAACATGATGAAAGATATGAAGAAGAATATCAGATATTTCGCTTTGGCTATAATTGCAGCGGCTGGAATTTCCTGCTCGAGGGATGTCATTATTCCGGAGCCGGTTATGGGAGATGGTGCCATCATGCTTGATGTTTCCTCTATGCCGCATACAAAGGCATTTTCGGATGTAGACCTGCAGTCTGTCGGACCTGAGGCTTATGTAAATCATATTGACCTCTTCGTTTTCGGACAGCAGCAAGACGGTATTACAGACGTTCATTATGAAAGAATTTCATACTCCAACCCTGCTTCTCCTGAAACCAGGCAATTAGGTAAGGCTAAGAACCAGTTTGTGACAGATCAGACATACGAAGTTTATGTAATAGCGAACAGTACGGCTGCAGAAACCGACATGGCGGCAATCACTGCTGCAGACGATCTTGAGGATCTTATGCAGACAGATGAGTTCATCCACTTCACCGGGCTTGATGTAGAGAACGTCCCTGAAGCCTTCCTTATGGATTATCATGCATCTGTAGTGCTGAATCCTGAAAATAAAGAGGCTGAAGATACAGAAATCAAGGTGCAACTGACAAGGGCTGCTGCTAAGATAGTCGTACAACTTACACAGGGAAATGATGTTGCATTCAGTGCTCCAGACAACGAACATGTATACCATTTCAGAAATCTCCCTTACAGTACAAAGGTACTTGGCGGTGATGCTTCCTATGTACCTTCGGTAAGGTCCACTCTTCCTCATCAGGTGAACGGTTATGTAAGTTGGAATCCGGAGTCAAATGGAACGATTACCTTCACCGGATATGTGTACGAGTATGATTTTGCAGGGAAAGATCTGGATATGCATACAAATCTTGTAGTAAACATTCCTCTTACCATAGGTTCGAACGAGTATCCTGTAAACTATTATAAGATCCCTCTTTCAAATACTCTCAAGTTCGAAAGAAACCACATCTACAGGATAAAGGCGGAAGTCAAGGCTCCTGGTGCTCAGACAAGTTATGATCCTATCGAGATCGAAGATATTACATATAATGTTACAGAGTGGACTTCATATGATCCTATAAAGGTGGGCGGTGATGTCAATAAGCCGAAGTATCTCCAACTCAACACCAATCATGTCGATATGTACAACAAGAATGAGGATAATACATCGTTGACATTTGCATCTTCATCCAAGATCACAAACATATCACTTGTAGCCGCTTATTATTTCAACAAGCATGGTGTCCGTACAGAAGTCGGTAATGATATTCGTGCTGGTATTGCTGCTCAGGCTGAGAAGGATGTGCTTAACGGAGGTATTTCCATACTCTCTCCGATCGTGGAAACTACGGAGGAAGAACGAGATGAGATGGAGAAGGACCTGCTTGACAGATTAGGACTCACATCTGCCCCTTCATATCCGGGCAGCGCCCCTCAGAATCCTGTGCTTCCTGAGGTGACAGAACCGGATCCAGCCGGATATCTCCCGGATAATACGTTCAGGTATACCTATTCTTATGAGGGCACTGGAAAGAATGTAAAATTCTACAGATCATCATATGGTGGAAGCAAGACTCCGTATGCAACTGTTCAGGATCGTTATGACAGAGATTATGCGGCGTATGAAAACTATATTACTAATTGGGGCGGTCTGAGTGACGCCGAAAAGCAGAAGAAAATAGAAGAATACAAAGAGTCATTGCTTGAATATGAGGCGGAGAATGCTGTTTATTCACAGTGGAAGGCGGCATATGACATGATTCAGGCAACGATAGAGCCGACCCACTACAATACAATACGTTATCTTGAGTTTGAGGTTACAAATGAGCAGGGCCTGACTGTGAGATTCACCGTAGACCAGTATCCTGTCATATATATCACTAATTCTTTGGGCTGGTATTCTTACAGAAAGGATTTCAAGACATCTTCAGCCTCTCCGACCTCTTATGTGAACAAAGGAGACAGAATCGTGTCTGTAAGCCTTAATATCAATGGTAATGGTGAGTATGACTGGAAAAACGTTTACAGTACAAGCGGAGGATCAGGATATTGGTATTCGAAGGTAAGAACAGGAACCAACACGACAGGAACAACCAGATACTCTTCATATAGTTGGGGAACGAATTCAAATAGTCCTAGCGCCACAGGAAACTCATCGACCAACCTTCGTATGTATCATGTACATGTTACTACAACGTCTCCTGATTATGTTCTGGCCCGTCCTCAGATGGTGACAAACACACAACTAGGTGTCGAAGTGACAGATCCGAGCGCAGAAAATCAAAGACTGGTTTCGCCATCATTCATGATTGCTTCACGTCTTGGATTCTTTACTACGGATGGAGGAAATCTTGATGATGCGAATGATGCCCAGAGACTGAATGTCTTCCGAGTACACTGTGCAAACTATGTGGAAGTACATGGAGATGCTTCAAATCCTATAGTCTATGACAACTGGAGGCTTCCGACGGAGGCGGAATTGAAGATCATCATGGATACTCAGGGAAAAAGCGGAGAAAATGCTGCAGCGGTGGACTACCTCCTTAATGCGGAATATTACTTCGGAGCGGCAGGCCCTGTATGGAATAGCAAGAATGACGATGGTTACACTTACCCTCATAATTCAGATAGTAAATCAGTTCGCTGTGTGCGCGACTCCTTTTAAACGACAAAGAAACATTAATACATCAAGAATATGAAAAGATATATCAATATAGTCGGATTGTTGGCAGTTTTTGCAGGATTCCTTGTTTCCTGCCAGGAACCTCTCATCGATGGTTTTGACCCGACAGAAGATAATGGTTATGTTTCTGTGTCATTCAATGCTCAGGTTCCTGATATGGATGTCATTCAAACCAAGGCTGTCGATCCTGACGGAGAAGATATCACGGGTATGACTCTCTTCTGCTTCAATGAAAGAGGATTGTTCGTTTCAACAGAGAGAGCCACAATAACACGCGATCCGGGTACTCCTTCACTTTCGGGAACTTATAAGGCAGAACTTCCGATTGTCACATCCAGGATACATTTCGTAGCAAACCTGCATAAGGATATCATGGATATTGATTTTGTGGGAATGTCGGAGTCTCAGGTGCTTTCTACCCTTACCGGTTCGTCCGGAATGATGTCGTACTGGGCGAGGATCGTAAAGGAAGCGGGCAAGACCATTGAGGAGACCTTGATATCAAAAAATCCTGTGGTTCTTCTTCGTGATCATGCGAGAATAACTGTTACCGACAAGAGCGGAACTTATTCTGACCTTGCATTCGTCGCAGTAAATACGAATGCATTCGGTACAGTTGCTCCATTTATGAACGGTGAATGGACGGCGCCATCCAAGGATAACCCTTTTGTCACCCTTCCTGAGAGTGACCTTAAGGCTTCAGGAATCACAGATGTCGTATCTGTGGCGCAGCGTAAGTATCAGTATGTCTTTGAAACTGAGAATACTTCCGATGATCCGGTAAGCGTGATCATAAAGGGAACATCTGGCGCAGGGACAAAATACTTCAGGGTGATGCTTATTGACGAAGATGGTGAATTCATCCCTGTAATGAGGAACTTTACATACGAAGTACAGATTCAGGGTGATCTGGATTATGGACAGGATACTTTTGCTGCGGCTCTTACCGCTCCTGCATCCAACAATGTATGGATATCTGTTTCTGATGACATCAAGGCGGTCAGCAGTGCGGAATATACACTTGCCGTGAAGGAGACACATATCGTTTTGGGTGAGGATGATCCTGTTTTCAACACCATCCACCAGCAGTATACCGTACATTATTCATTGGAGAGTCTTACCGGTGACAACCTTTCTGCTGACGACAAACCGGTGATAACATGGCTTGACGGAAACAATGTCGCGCAGCAGACCATAGATGCTTCTGAGTTTGTCATAAACGGCAAGAAAGCGGAAGGTCAGGTTGACATTACTCTGTTGAAACTTGCAGAAGGCCAGTTGAAGAGGGAAGGAACCCTCCTTATCAAGAAGGGCCTCCTTGAAAGAAAGGTGAAGATCGTTACTGTGGCAAAGCAGAAATTTACGCCGGCATGGATCACAACCAATATTTATGGCGGGGAGACAGGAGAGAATGTTACCATGATGTTCCATATCTCGGAAGAATGTCCGGAGGAACTCTTCCCTATGGATGTGCTGGTTTCTGTAAATGATATGGATGTGAGAAATGCTTCCGGCATGGTGCTTCCTATCATCATGAAAGGCGAAGATGGTTATGGTGAAGACAATGGCATAGGATACAAGTATGTACTTACAGTGACAGAGCCGGGCGTTCAGCGAGTTTATCTTGAAACGATTCTCGACCATAACACCGGAGATGTTGTCAATGTTACGGTAGAAGCGAAGAATTTTGAAACTCTTACAAAGAGTGCAACTTTCCAGGGTTCTACGGATAGCCGTATCCTGATACATAATCTCCGTACATATGTGGCCGCTACTCCTGCCGACGAGTATATATATTATTACTTTGTTCCTCAGAAGATCAATGCAAGAGTGGAGTTTGACACACATCTTGGAAAAGTTGTTGATGCTGCTCCTTCTGAAGGAAAGGGTATAAGCCTGACTGATCCGAAAGGGGATGTGACCCATTTCGAGTATATTCCGGCAAAAACGGATTTCGACACTCCAAATGTGGACGAGTTCCTTCTCTATTCTGAGAATCTCGAGCACAATCATGACCTTCCTTCAGAAACATACTACTTCGACTTCTATAAGATTGAACCATTGAAGTGGTCTACCACGGCAGGTCGAGTGTTGGGATTATACAGAAATAATAATGCCGCGACAGAAATTGGTGCTACATTGCATCTCAAGACCAATAAGCCGAAGGCTGATGAAGTTGTGCGTATTGCGACAAATCCAAAAGGTTCGCCGTCGGTAACCACAGGTACGTATGGACGATATCCGGAGCCTAAGCCATATGAAAGTGAATATTGTACAGGTACAGGACTTTACAAGTCGGCGGTCTTTGAACTTACAACCTTCCATCCTTTCCATTTCTCTGCTCAGGTCAAGGATAAAAACAATGAAATCCTTGCAGGAGGCGTTGAGGCCGGTCCTTTGCAGCCTGCAGACGAAGATGTGCGATTGAGTTATGAGCCAGGTCAGACAGTTAATGTGGAGTTTGATGTGACCAGTTTCAAGTCAAATATGCAAGGCGTTGCAGATGCTGATCAGGTCAGCGTGGACCCTTTCGGAACTTCGTTCGAGATTTATATTGACGCTCCGACCCTCAAGTTGGATATATCTGATCCGACAGTGAGTTCTCTGATTGCCGCAGGAAAGATCCGCGAGGAAGGATCCAGAGTGGTATATGTAGTTGATGCTGACAGAGCCTCTGAAAGAACATATTTCACAGGGACCAAGGCCCTTGCGGAGGATACAGCAACAAAGGATGTCGTTACAAAGGAACCGATACCTGCTCCAGACCAGAATGGCGAGCGCAAGGTTCTTCCTTTCAAGACTAAGGACATCGTGAGTGCAGGTGCAATCACAATCAGTTCGGATGAGTCGAAGGTTGTGTACCATGCCAAGACATTCAATCTCCAGAACAGACCGATTGCAGGCTTCCTTACATATGGAATCGGATCGACACGTGTCCCTGCAGGAACTTTCGTTCCGTTCTCGACGAATGATGGAACCAGAATAGGAGTTGTTACTGTAGGAGAGAACGGTTCTTTCGAACTTCGTCTTCGTGCGGAATATGAGTTTGACTGGAATTCGACTCCTGTCAAGTTCGAGTGCAAGGTAGGAGATACTGAGTACAGTGCGGAATATACTTCTCTTGCAGCCCTTTTTGCAAATCCTGCAGTAAATATGCAGTCTCTATAGCAGCCAAGTTCTAATTCAATACTACGTTCAGCAATGCCACCCCACGGCTGATCCCATTCGGGAAGGGGTGGCTTTTTTCATGCCCTGTTTTTATTTTTGTCAATTTCCAAGAATAGTTTTAACTTTGAATGATTTTGCACTATGTCATCCTGAGAAGTCCGGAAGGCTATGTGAGGATCTTGACGGAATATATTAAAACTGATATACCATGGAAGTGAAAAAAGAACTTTGGGGCAAGTCTGCCTGTGGAAAAGAGATTTATCTCTACACTCTTACCAATTCAAAAGGTGCTTATGTACAACTCGGAAGCGTCGGAGCAGCCATCGTTTCTGTCGTTGTTCCTGACAAGGACGGAAACCTTGCGGATGTCGCTCTCGGATATGCCGATCCTATGGGTTATTTCGGAGATGGTCCTTTCATGGGAAAGACACCGGGCAGATATGCAAACCGTGTTGCTGCCGGAAAGTTCACCCTTGACGGAAAAGAGTACACTCTTGCACTGAACTGCGGTCCTAACCATCTTCATGGCGGTCCTGACGGCCTCCATAATCAGGTGTGGGAAAGCCGCGAACATGAAGGCGGTGTCGAGTTCATGTGTTTTTCTGAGGACGGACACGAGGGTTACCCTGGCGCATTGAAGACTGTCGTACGCTATGAGTGGACAGAAGAGTGCGAACTCCGTATGACATATACGGCAGAATCTGATGCACCGACCGTGATCAACCTCACCAACCATGCATATTTCAACCTAAACGGAGAAGGCAACGGCAATATCCTCGGACACACATTGAGGATGAACTGTTCGGAGTATCTTCCTACAGACGAAACTCAGGTTCCTCTCGGAGAAAGTGCTCCTGTAGCAGGCACACCTATGGATTTTGTCAATGAAAAGACTGTCGGAAAGGATATCCTGGCAGATTTCGAACCTCTCAAGATAGGATCAGGATACGACCACTGCTGGGTGATCGACGGATATGAGCCTGGACAACTCCAGTTCTGCTGCGAACTCTATGCTCCGGAAAGCGGACGTACTCTAAACATCTACACCACTCAGCCAGGTGTGCAGTTCTATTCAGGAAACTGGCTCGCAGGATGTCCTGCAGGCAAGAACGGCCACACATACGGCAAGAATGACGGTATCGCCCTTGAATGTCAGAACTATCCTGACGGACCAAACAAGCCTGAATATCCAAACTGTGTCCTTCGTCCGGGTGAAGTTTACGAGCAGGCTATCATCTACGCCTTCGGAATCAGATAATGAAACAATACTTAGACTTATTACGCCATATCCGTGAGAACGGAACCATGAAGTCCGACCGTACCGGTACCGGCACGCAGAGCGTGTTCGGTTACCAGATGCGCTATGACCTCAGTGAAGGATTCCCTCTTCTCACCACAAAGAAAGTCCACCTCAAATCCATAATCTACGAACTTCTCTGGTTCATAGCAGGGGATACGAATGTAAAGTATCTTCAGGACCATGGTGTTACGATCTGGGATGAATGGGCTGATGAAAACGGAGACCTGGGGCCGGTCTACGGCCACCAGTGGCGCAGTTGGCCTACTCCTGACGGAGGAACGATCGACCAACTTTCCAATGTCATCAACCAGATAAGGAACAATCCTGATTCGCGCAGGATGATCGTGTCTGCGTGGAATGTTGCGGAGGTCGAGAAGATGGCTCTGCCTCCTTGCCACTCCCTTTTCCAGTTCTATGTGGCGGACGGAAAACTCTCATGCCAACTTTATCAGCGCAGTGCTGATGTCTTTCTGGGAGTGCCGTTCAATATCGCTTCCTACGCACTTCTGACCATGATGATAGCGCAGGTCTGCGGTCTTCAGCCTGGAGAATTCATCCATACGACAGGAGATACCCATATCTACACGAACCATTTCGAGCAGGTTGCACTCCAACTCAGCAGAGAGCCGCGCGCCCTGCCTAAGATGAAGATCAATCCGGATGTGAAGGATATATTCGACTTCAAGTATGAGGATTTCGAACTGGTGGACTATGATCCATATCCTCGCATTCCTGCGCCGGTAGCGGTATAGCGTCATGCCCGACCTGATCGGGCATCTGAAACAATGTTTAAATGGAAAAAGTTATAATAGTAGCAATCGCGGACAATAATGCCATAGGAAGGGACAACTCCCTCCTATGGCATATTTCCGAAGACCTGAAGTTCTTCAAGAGGACAACATCCTGCTCTCCGGTCATCATGGGCCGCAAGACATTCGAATCAATTGGGCGTCCTCTGCCCAAACGTACAAATATCGTCGTTTCCCGAGGTTTTGACGCCCCGGAGGGGTGTGTGGTCGTCCCTTCTCTTGAAAGTGCTTATATGGCCGCTTTTTCGGCCCTTTCGGGCGAAGTAGGAGAGTCTCATGGCCGTTGTTTCATAATCGGAGGTGGTCAGATCTATACTCAGGCAATGAATGATGCCGACCGTCTCATCGTGACCCATGTACATACGGTTATCGAAGATGCAGATACTTTCTTCCCCAAGATCGATCCATCGGTATGGAAAGTCGAGAGCCGTTCAGAGACGTTTCATGATGAGGAGTCCGGCTACGACTTTGAATTTGTAGAATATATAAAACGATAATACGATATGTCACGAGATAGTTTTGGAAGCAGATTCGGTGCCCTTGTGGCGATGGCCGGTTCTGCAGTAGGATTGGGTAACCTCTGGCGTTTCCCATACCTTGTCGGAGAGAACGGAGGAGCAGCATTCATCATAATATACATCCTCATGGTCTTCCTTATCTGTCTTCCGATATTCATCTCTGAATTTGTCATCGGGCGAAGGAGCCAGAAAAATGCATTTGCAGCCTTCAGGGACCTTTCCGGAGGTTCTGCATGGAAGTGGGTAGGATTGTTTACGGTTATCGTTCCGCTTGTAGTCCTGTCTTATTACAGCGTTATCGGAGGGTGGTCTGTGGAATATCTTCTTAAATCCGTAACCTTCTCATTTATAGGAGGAGAGTCCAATGCTTCGATGAATACTCTGTTTGCGGATTTCGTTTCGTCCACATGGGCTCCCCTTATCATGCATACCATCTTCCTGCTTGCTACAACACTTATCGTGATGGTGGGAATAAAGGATGGAATCGAGAAATTCAGCAAGGTGATGATGCCTATGCTTTTCGTGATCGTGCTTGCCATTGCTGTATATTCCCTGACCCTTCCTGGAGCAGGCAAGGGAGTGGACTATCTCTTTGATCCTGACTTTTCCAAAATAAACGGAAAGGCTTGTGCTGCGGCTCTCGGACAGGCTTTCTTCTCACTCTCCCTCGGCTTCGGAACCATCCTGACCTATGCTTCATATGTAGACAAGAAGGAGAATCCTTTGTTCCAGAGTACAGCGACTGCTGTTTCTGACCTCATGTTCGCGATGATAGCGGGTGTGGCCATAATGCCGGCCGTATTTGCTTTCGGACTCAATCCTCAGTCCGGTCCTGGACTTGTCTTCGAGACTCTTCCATTCGTATTCTCGCAGATGCCGGCAGGGGGTATGATCGCGATACTCTTCTTCTTGGCCCTTCTTGTGGCTGCCTTAACATCTTCTATTTCAATGCTGGAGGTTGCTGTTGCCTATCTTGTTGAGGAGAAGGGATTCAAGAGAGCAGGAGCATGTGGAGTACTCTTTGTGCTTTGCTGGATTGTAGGTGCCTTATGCTCACTTTCCTTTGGACCTCTCTCAGATGTGAAGATTGCCGGTCAGTCTATATTTGATTTCTTTGACAGCGCATCGTCGAATATCCTTATGACTCTCGGAAGCCTTCTGACAGTTCTTTTCGTAGGATGGCGACTCAAGAAGACTGACGTATATGATGAATTCACTAACGGAGGCAGCATCTCCGGTAATGTAAGACTTTTCGGAGTGCTTTGGTTCCTTATCCGTTACGTCTGCCCTCTGGCAATCGTAACAGTCTTTCTTTCAGGACTTTTGTAGCATTTTGTTCGCTCTGAATTTGCAAAATTCCTTAAACCTTATTTTGCCACCATTGCGATAGTTCTAATGGCAATATCCGTGTCCTGCTCCGTCCTTGGCGAAAGTGGGGCTGCTGTTCAAAAGGTTCCGGATCCCGGGACTTATGAAGACATTCAAACAATATCGTCTGACGGAAATCCCGTTTATCAAGGAGAGGTGATTGCATACTCCGGTAGAACAGGCAATGCTTATGATGTTAATTATGCACATTTACATCTGGCTATAAAGAAAAACTACAGGTTCATAGATCCAGAGCCATATATTAATGGCAAACTAAACACAAGAGGTAAAGATGAAAATAAAGTAGTGTCCTCAACAAATATAACAAATATCAAATGTCATTAAAATAACTATCATGAAACAAATTATTTTAATTGCAATATCATGCATATTCTTTGGTCAGAATCTTCGAGCACAGGATGTTGAAGGTGTGGATGTATGCACAAAAATGACAAAGGATCAGGTTATTCAGAAATTCGGACAGCCGGAAGAGTATGTCTTTAAGGATTCATATATGGATGAAGAGGCCAAATATGAACTTTATTATTATGGAAATGGTGACAGAATGGTCTTTGTTAATGAATATTTACATTGTTTTGATGTATATACAGATAGATGGGCTGTCCTGATGTATATGATAGAGGGTGGTGTCAAAATCGGAGATGCTTTTTCCAAACTTGAATCACTTGAACCTAAAGTTGTTGATTGGTGGGATACTTCAGATGAGTATTATATTCCATGCGGAGATTTCCCACTTTTAATCAGAGTTCGTGAAGGATTAATAACTTCTGTTTCATATGAAATATTATGATAACCCGTCCGAAATTTTACCATACAGTAATAAAACCATGAAAATGGTATTATTAATCATATCATTATTTCTGTGTGCTATAACCCTTTCAGCACAGGATGTTGAAGGTGTGGATGTGTGCACCAAAATGGCAAAGAATCAGGTTATTCAGAAATTCGGTCAGCCGGAAGAGTATGTCTTAAAGGGTTCATATATGGATGAAGAGGCCAAATATGAACTTTATTATTATGGGAATGGTGACACTCTGGTTTTTGTTAACGAATATTTATACGATTTTTATGTAAAAACACAAAGATGGTCCGTATTACTTACCATGATAGAAGGAGGCGTAAAGATCGGCGATCCATTTTCAAAAATGGCATCATTGAATCCTAAAGTTGCAGAATGGATAAATGATTCGACATATTATATTCCATGCGGAGATTTTCCGCTTTTAATCAGAGTTCGTGATGGATTTCCTTATGACGAAGACTCAGGTTATTTTGCGTGAATAACCCTTACAAAATGTGTTATAACAATAAATGCCCGCTGCAAATCAGTAGGCATTTATTGTTTAAATCACTGTCATATCGTGTGTCTGGTGAAATTTATTCGTGTCGTCCGCTGAATAAAACCACAGCAACAGAGCCGAGAAGGAGGAGAATCAGGGCGATTGAACTTGCACGTGATACATTTTCACCGATCTGATACGAATCAGGCTCGAATCGCATTATGATCTGACCTTCGCCTTCAGGTACGATTGCTCCGCGGAGCATCCAGTCTGCGCGGAAAAGTGTGATTTCCTGCGCATCTGATGTCGGCTGATAATGGCCGTTACGGACTTCGCCGTATGTTCCTGCCGGTTCTATCCAAGCCTTCCATCCCTTCGGGTAGTAGATTTCACTGAAGATTGCAGCACGGTCCACATCTGTCTTGTAACTGTAGCGAAGTTCATTCGGAGCGTAATGGGTCAGTGTTATTGAAGGAGATGTCTCGACTTCGCTCGACATGACATCTTCATCCGTTTTACGGGCGGTGATGCTTTCTCTGGCTGAGGCAAAATCATCTCCGATCACAGCAACGTTCCTGAGGTCTGTCGAAGCAAGAAGAGCAATCTCTTCGTCAGGTGTTGCGGCAGGAACGGCAGATGATACGAACCAGGCGTTTCCGTATGCATAAGGATTCACAACTGGCGGATATTCGCCTCCCAAAACGATATATTTGCCGTTTAACAAAGATGTTACTTTTAGTTCGGATAGTGTTTCCTCGACTTCTGACACCGTAGCGGCATTCTCGACAACATCATAGATTTCGTAGATTTCCGAAGTGATGTATTTTTCTATAAGGTCCTGATAACGTTGCAATTTAACAGGACTGTAACCTCCGATTGTCTTGTGATGGTAACTTGGTATCGAACTGTTGAAGGTGTTTACACTGATGTCCAGAACCCTGTAATTCAGGTCGGAATCCTCAAGAATTATTTCATCTACCGGTCGCAGGTCATACTGTGCGGTAAAATCCTTCGGTGTCACGAAATGCTCCTTGTTGAGGTAGCGTTTTCCGAGAGGAATAAGGTCGAATCCCACTAAAAGTATCATTGCGAAGGCGATGATTGTCATACGTCCCTTACGGACGAATGAACCATCTGAACCGACAGCATCGTGCTTAGGAGTCTGGTATGCCCAGAGCAGAAGGGCGGCAGTTACGGATATAAGCCAGAACGAACGCCATGCATCCGCCTTCAGAAGGCCGGCTCTGTCAGCCGCAAGTGTTTCGGCAAGCATTTCTCCATACTGTGCGTCAGATGCAGAGGTAAATGTTCCTGCGATACCGGGAACAATTGCGCAGGCGAGGCAGAATATACCGGTCAGGATATATGCAGGTAGTGCTGCTTTGGTGAATTGTTTTGCGGTGTATTTCTCCTTTATGATCCTGTCAAGGACATAGAATCCCAGAAGAGGTAAGGTCACCTGAAGAACGACCAAAGCCATCGAAACTGTCCTGAACTTGTTGTAGAACGGGGCATAATCGAACCAGAGTTTCGTGAACCACATGAAATGGCTTCCCCATGCAAGCAGGATTGAAATTACTGTTGCGACGACAATCCACCATTTTTCGCGTCCCTTTACAAGGAAGAGACCAAGTACGAAGAGGAAGATGGAAATGGCTCCCATGTACATAGGACCGGCAGTGAAAGGCTGAGGACCCCAGTACAGAGGCATGGACTTCAAGGTCTGGCGCAGGTTCGGCTGGCCTGCCCTTTTGAGGAGTTTTCCAGTCTCCGAATCCATGTCCAGAGGACCAGCGGAGGATCCGCCGTTGAAGTTTGGAATAAGAAGATTCGGCATTTCCTCTATTCCATATGACCATGCTGTAGCATAGTCAAGGTCGAGGCCTTCGCTATTGTGTCCGGTGCCGCTTCCCGAGAGTTCCGAACCTCCGCGCATGGTGTATGGGGTATATTCGTATGTCGGGATGAGTTTGTTTGCATTTGTGGCGATTCCGACACATCCGATCACAAGAAGCAGTGCAGATGCAGCGAAGAAACGTCCGAGTCCGGCTCTTTTGCTCTTGTCTATGCAGAGGCTGATCAGCAGGCCGATTGCATAGACGAAGATTACGATTGCAAGGTAATATGTGATCTGCACGTGGTTTGCCTTGATCTGCATGCTGAGGGCAAATGCAAAAAGGGTAGCGCCTAGAACTGTTTTCGGTAACCAACCCTTCAATCCGTCACGAGCCGCCAATGCCGCACGATATGTATATATTACCCCGGCAAGCACCCATGGGAAATAGGCTATGGCCTGCATCTTCGTGTTGTGTCCGACCTGGATGATCTGCATGTTGTATGAGCAGAAAGCCACTGCGATGGCTCCTGCGACCGCCACTATTCCGTTCATGCCCATGGACAGCATGAGGAGGAAGGCTCCTACGAGGGTGAGGAAGAGGTAGGTGGCCGGTCTGCGTCCTGTCAGAAGAAAGTCGTAGAGGTAGTCTGTCCAGTCTCCGTGGAAGTCATCTATGGTTGCTGTCGTAGGCATGCCACCGAACATGGAGTTTGTCCACGCTGTCGGATCTTCAGGATGTGCTGCATTGTGGGTCATGGCCTCGTTAGCCATGCCTTTCCAGGATGCTATATCGCTCTGGTTCACGATCTTGCCGCTCAACACCTGCGGTACAAATCCGTATGCGATGACTGCGAAAAACAGGATGATACCTGCGTAAACCAGAATTTTTTTCAACGTTTCCTTCTTCATGATCTATTCTTTGTTTTGTCCGGAAATCCTATTCATTTCCGGATATGCTGTTTTCAGTTACCTTATTGAACAGTTCCGCCATGCGGCGTGTGAGATTGCGGCGTGTAAAGCCTGATATGTCCGCCTCCTCTACTGTGAGTTCCCCTTTGAGATGCTTTGACCAGCATTCATCTATGAAACCCGCTATGGCAGTCCTGTCCTTCCAATCCAGTACGCTGCCTGTCCTGGTCATATCCAGGATCATGGCCATGGCTCCGTCCGGTTGGCCGATACCGAGCACCGGCCGTGATGATGCCAGATATTCGAACAATTTGCCCGGAAGCACAGCCTTGTATTCCGGCTCCTTTCTCAAAGGAAGTATGAGCACGGATGCCATTCTCTGTTCTTCCACCGCGACACTGTGCCGCTGATATCCCATATCTATGAGATTATCCTTCAGTCCGGCAGTTTCAATGGACCTGAGGATCTGTCCGTCGGTCTTTCCGACTAGTTTTATTTTCAGATGCTTCCCGAATACGGTGTCTTTGAGGCATTTTTCCGCAAGGACATCCCACAGTACGGTGGGGTTTCCATCCGCAGCGAAAAGACCGGTATGCGTGATGACGAAGTCCTCTTCAGGACCGCCCATGGCCTGTGTTTCCTTTCCTGAAGGGAAGTCACATTCATCGTATCCGTTGGTGATCAGTTCCACCGGAGTCTGTGTCAAATCCTGAAAATCTTTCTGTACAAGAGGAGATACCGCTACCACGGCGGTTACCTCGTCCAGAACCTTCTTTTCCATCCTGTGGTGCCACTTTTCCGTAGCCTTTGTCATGGACAGATGCTTGAAATAGAATATTTTTGTCCATGGGTCGCGGAAATCGGCTATCCACGGCAGTCCTGTTTCCTTGGCGAGGCGTCGGCCGATCAGATGCATGGATTGAGGAGGACCCGTGCTGACGATAAGGTCTACAGGGTGTTCTTCAAGATATTTCTTCAGATATCTTACGGACGGTCCTATCCAGAGACAGCGGGGGTCGGGACGGAAAAGATTTCCGCGGACCCACATCGCTACCTTCTGTGCAAAGGATTTGTTCTGTGCGTTTACCGGGTTGACCTCGACGGCGTCCTTGCTATGACCTGAGCGGCGCAGAAATTTCTTATAAAGTTCGTAAGGCTCTGTAATATGGGTCTTTATCACTTCGGTTCCTTCCGGAATCTCTGCTTCCAGAGAATGGTCTACAGCCAGTTGTTCGGGATTCTCGGGGGTATAGATCACAGGCTGCCAGCCTTCGGACGGCAGATATTTGGCGAATTTTACCCATCTCTGCACTCCCGAACCTCCTGTCGGCGGCCAATAATATGTTATGACAAGTACCCGTTTCATAGTAACTTACAAAGTTAGCAATAATCTTAAAAAATCCGTAAATTTGCCCGGTTGCGGTGGTATAAAGTAAAATCAAGATTATCTATGGCAGAGAAAAAGCATACAGAGACCCCGATGATGAAGCAGTATTTTTCCTTCAAGGCAGATTATCCTGAGGCAGTACTTCTTTTCAGATGCGGTGACTTCTATGAGACATATGGAGACGACGCCCTTATAGCGAGCAAGGTTCTTGGAATCGTGCTCACAAAACGTTCAAGTGCCATTCCTGGCGCAATCCCTATGGCCGGATTTCCCCACCATTCTCTGGAGACCTATCTGCCAAGACTTGTGCGTGCCGGATATAAGGTGGCAGTATGCGACCAACTTGAGGATCCTAAACTGACCAAGAACATCGTTAAGAGAGGTGTTACAGAACTTGTCACCCCTGGCGTTGCCTTTCATGAACAACTTCTGGAGCAGAAGGAGCATAACTACATTGCAGGCCTTACCTTTCACAAGGATAGGTGCGGCGCAGCATTTCTTGATGTTTCGACAGGAACATTTCAGGTAGCCGAGGGTTCTCTTGACTATATAGGCACTCTTTTGAGTTCTCTCTCTCCAAAGGAACTGCTGGTCCCCAGAGGTTATGAGAAAGGTGTCAGAGAGCGTTATGGAGACCATTATTATGTTTCGACTCTGGAAGAATGGGCCTTCATCTACGACAACTCTGTCGAAAAACTCAAGAGGCAACTCAGAGTGGACTCTCTTAAAGGCTTTGCAATCGACAGTTTCCCTCTTGGAATAACCTCTGCAGGTGCTCTTCTTATCTATCTGGAGCAGACCCAGCACAGCGGCCTTTCAAATATCTGTTCCGTTTCACGTATAGACGAAGGTTCTTTCGTGTGGATGGACAGGTTCACATTCCGCAATCTTGAAATATTTGCTTCCACAGCAGGAAAGGAGGGAACATCTCTTGTCGAAGTCATGGACAGGTGCTCTTCTCCGATGGGCGCCAGAATGCTCAGGACCTGGCTGTCCATGCCTGTCATGGATCTTGATGAACTGGAGGACAGACATTCTGTCGTACAGCATTTTGTCTCAAGTCAGGACGATCTGACTGCGCTTAAGACGATGATCGGTGACATAGGTGACCTTGAAAGAATAATTTCGCGCGCTGCCGCAGGTAAGATCATGCCTCGTGAGGTGATGCAACTGCGCAGAGGCCTCAGTCAGACCGAGCCGATAATGCTTCTTTGCAAGGGCAAGGGTGTAGAGGCTCTCGAACGTATGATGAATTCTATTTCTGATTGTGGTGAACTGCTTGATTATCTGGGAAATACCATGCATCCTGAGACTGCTTCCGCTGTCGGAAAAGGCGATGTGATCGCCCCAGGAGTGTCTGCCGAACTCGATGATCTCAGGGATATTGCCAGAAACGGAAAGGATTACCTTCTGAAGATCCAGGAGAGGGAGACAGAACGCACTGAGATACCTTCGCTGAAGATAGGATATAATTCAGTGTTCGGATATTATCTCGAAGTACGCAACACCCACAAGGACAAGGTTCCTGCGGAGTGGGTCCGCAAGCAGACACTTGTCAATGCGGAAAGATACATTACGGAGGAACTGAAGGAATATGAACAGAAGATTCTAGGTGCGGAGGAGCGCATATATCTGCTTGAAACTCAGATCTATGCGGAACTTGTTTCCAGAATCCAGGCAAATATTTCGGCTATCCAGAAGAACTGTCGCATCCTTGCACGTCTGGACGTACTTTCCGGTTTCGCCGATCTTGCCATATCGAACAGGTATTGTCGTCCGAAGATGAACGAGGGTAAGGCGATATCCATAACCAAGGGTCGTCATCCTGTCATCGAGACCATGATGGCGGCAGGCGAGGAATTCGTGCCGAACGACATCTTCCTTGATAACGGGAGTCAGCAGATCATCATCCTTACTGGTCCGAACATGGCCGGAAAGTCAGCGCTCCTGCGTCAGACAGCCCTCATTGTGCTGATGGCTCAGGTCGGTTCCTTCGTTCCTGCTGAATCGGCAGAAATCGGCTATTGTGATAAAATCTTCACCCGTGTGGGTGCATCGGACAATATTTCCCGAGGAGAATCTACCTTCATGGTGGAGATGCTGGAGACCTCTATGATCCTGCATAACCTGTCTTCGCGTTCTCTTGTCCTTCTGGACGAAATCGGCCGAGGCACATCGACCTATGACGGAATGTCCATCGCTCGTGCTATCGTGGAATACATCCATGAATACGGTCAGGGTGCAAAGACGCTCTTTGCTACTCATTATCACGAACTTAATGATCTTGAAAACCTTTACGGGCGTGTGAGGAACTTCCATATCGCTGTCAAGGAGGTGGGCAAGAATGTCATATTCCTTCGAAAACTCAGGGAAGGCGGTGTCGCCCATAGTTTCGGTCTTCACGTCGCACGTATGGCGGGCATGCCTAAGCAGGTGCTTGACTCTGCCGAGAAGACTCTGGCCTCTCTTGAAGGGGGCGGTGGCGATAAGAAACGTACGGTCAAGCCGCACAATGTCAAGGCAGGCCGTGTCGAAAGCGACGGTTCTCTGCAACTATCCTTCTTCCAACTCGAGGACCCTCTTCTTTCTTCGCTCAAGGAGGATCTAGATTCTGTCGACCTGAACAACCTTACTCCTCTTCAGGCTTTTGATGTTTTGAGAAGCATGAAAGAGAAAATGGGGTTGAGTTAAAGTTATTTACAAAATGTGATTTACAATTTGTGTAATTACATAAATTGTATTACATTTGTTGGAAAATAACGGGTTTTCAATGTCTAAAATATTTGATTTCAGTAAAATAGCGGAGGGTAGCGATTTTGTCGGCCGCGAAGACGAAGTAAAGAGACTTTCTTCGGATTTCATCTTCCTTACAAACACTGCCTTGCTGGCGCCTCAGGGCTGGGGTAAGTCTTCCCTTGTCCATAAGGCCGCCTTGGAGGCTACCCATAGGGAAAAGAATATTCGTTTCTGTTTTGTGGATCTTTCAACCGTAAGGAATGAGGAGCGGTTTTATGAACTTCTTGCCGAAGGTGTTCTCAAGGCGGTTTCCCAAGGTCAGGAAGAGGTCGTGTACAATGTCAGGAAATACTTTCCGAACACATCTCCTCGGGTTTCATTTGATGCATCCGGATCCTTTACTGTAGATTTCGATTGGGAAGAGATAAGACAGAATCAGGATGAACTTCTCGACCTTCCTTATATTGTGGCGAAGGACAAGGGGGTGAAGATGGTGGTGTGCATAGATGAATTCAATGCGGTATCTCTTTTTACAGACCCGGAAGCATTGTTGGAACGTTTCAAGAAGAGATGGCCTCGTCATGACGGTGTCGCATACTGCATCTGTTCGACTCCTCTTTCCCTTGTGGATAAATTCCTGAAGTCCACCCCGATGTTCTACAGATATGGAAACATAGTGACGCTCGCTCATGTGCGCAGGTCTGATATGGTCAAGGCCATCCGTGAAAAGTTTGCAGACAGTGCAAGGTATCTTGATAACGAAATAGCAGGTCTTATAATGGAACTTGTTGGAGATCAGGCGTTCTATACTCAGCAACTTGCTCATCTTTCGTGGCTTGGATCCTCTGTGGTGTGTTCTCGGGAAGTGGTCCTGCAGGCCCATGAGACCATGGTGGACCAGATGGAACTTGTATTCAGGAACATCACTGACAGCCTGACCACCCAGCAGTTGTGCTACCTTCATGCTGTCCTGGCAGGGGAGACTGTAATAAGTACCTCGGAGGTTCTTCACAGGCACCATATATCTTCCGCCACATCTGCTTCGCGATCCAAGACGGCGCTCCTTGAAAGAGGGATTGTGTGTAATGTGAACGGACGTATTTCCGTCACAGATCCGATATATGCTTTTTGGTTGAAAAACAGATATTTTGCTAAAAAATAATTACCTTTATCGGTTGAAATCGCGAAAAATTGTAACAATAACACTTAAAATACTAATAATCATGAAATTACCTTTTGCTGAATCTTACAAGATCAAGATGGTGGAGCCTCTTCGCAAAAGCACACGCGAGGAGCGCGAACAGTGGATCAAGGAAGCAGACTACAATCTTTTCCAACTCAAGTCCGATCAGGTTTACATCGACTGTCTTACAGACTCTGGTACAGGTGCCATGAGTGACCGCCAGTGGGCTGCGATGATGATGGGTGACGAAAGTTATGCGGGTTCTGCATCTTTCTTCCAACTCAAGGATACAATTACCAGGATCACAGGATTCGAGTACGTCATTCCTACCCATCAGGGCCGTGCCGCTGAGAATGTGCTTTTCAGCCATCTTGTGACTGCTGGTGCGATTGTTCCCGGCAACTCTCATTTTGATACTACAAAGGGTCATATAGAAAGCCGTAAGGCCTTCGCAGTGGACTGCACGGTGGATGAGGCTAAGGATACTCAGTTGGAAGTTCCTTTCAAGGGTAATGTAGATCCGAAGAAACTTGAGGCGGTGCTTGCAGAGAATGCCGACAAGGTTCCTTTCATCATCGTTACAGTTACAAACAATACGGCAGGAGGTCAGCCAGTATCAATGCAGAACCTTCGCGAGGTACGTGCGATTGCTGACAAGTACGGCAAGAGGGTGATTTTTGACTCTGCACGTTTCGTTGAGAATGCATTCTTCATTTATGAACGTGAGGAAGGCTACGCAGACAAGACAATCAAGGAAATCTGCAAGGAAATGTTCTCATATGCAGACGGTATGACAATGTCTTCGAAGAAGGACGGTCTTGTGAACATGGGTGGATTCATCGCAACCCGCCACGAGGACTGGTACGAAGGAGCAAAGAGATTCTGTATTCCTTTCGAAGGCTTCCTCACATACGGAGGTATGAATGGTCGTGACATGGCTGCCCTTGCAGTAGGTCTTGACGAGAACACAGAACTTGAAACCATCGAGACCCGTATCCGTCAGGTGCAGTATCTTGCTGCAAAACTCGATGAGTACGGAATCCCTTACCAGCGTCCTGTCGGCGGACATGCCATCTTCGTTGATGCTGACCGCGTCCTTGACCAGATCCCTAAGGAGGAATTCCCTGCACAGACTCTCGCCATCGAACTCTATATCGAGGCTGGTGTACGCGGATGCGAGATCGGTTACATCCTGGCAGACCGCGATCCAGTGACCCGTGAGAACCGTTTCGGAGGCCTCGATCTTCTCCGTCTCTGCATCGCTCGCCGAGTTTATACAAACAACCATATGGACGTGATTGCAGCGGCTCTCAAGAACGTATATGACCGTCGTCACGAGATCACACGCGGCGTGAAGATCACATGGGAGACCGAACTCATGCGCCACTTCACTGTGAAACTTGAGAGGCTCTAAGAAAAAACATTGTTATAATGCACTAAAACAGGGACTTTGCACGAGAAGTCTCTGTTTTTTTTGTTATATTTGCTCGGTTAAAGAAAAATATCTAATCATTAACATAAAACTAATAATCAAATCTTATGAATTTTGTACAGCAATTCGGCGAGACAATGAGATCGATTGATCTCGGTGCCGCCATCGGTGCTTCGGGATTCAAGACAATTGACCTTGTAATCCTGGTCATCTATCTTGTAGTCCTCGTAGGTCTCGGTCTTTTCCTTGGCCGCACAAAGAAAGGTGAGGAGAAGAGTGCAAACGACTACTTCCTCGCAGGTAACACATTGACATGGTGGGCAGTAGGTGCCTCACTCATTGCCGCTAACATTTCTGCGGAGCAGTTCATCGGTATGTCGGGAACAGGTTTCCGTGACGGTATCGCAACAGCGGCATATGAAATCATGGCAGCAATCACACTGGTAGTGATCGGTAAGTTCCTCCTTCCTGTGATGCTCAAGAGAAAGATCTTCACTATCCCTCAGTTCCTCCGCGAGAGGTACAGCGACGGAGTGGGTCTCGCATTCTCTATCCTCTGGCTCTTCCTCTACATCTTCGTGAACCTTACTTCAGTTGCATGGCTCGGCGCTCTTGCAATCGAGCAGATTCTCGGACTCCAGGGAGTGTTCATTACATTCGGCGAGACAATGATCTCTATGAGAATGGTGATCGTGGTGCTTCTTTTCCTCATCGCAGGTATCTACTCTATCTATGGAGGTCTTGCTTCAGTTGCATGGACAGATGTGATGCAGGTTGTATTCCTCGTGGGTGGTGGTCTCATCACTGCGTTCTTCGCCCTCAAGGCTGCCGGTGACGGTGCTGCAATGGAAGGTCTCCGCAATGTATACACAACCCTTACAACAGGAGAGTATGCAAACGATACACACTTCCACCTTGTAATCCAGAAATCTCACAATCCTGAGGCGTTTGCCAACGTACCGGGTCTCGTTGCCCTTGTAGGTGCACTCTGGCTCACTAACCTCGGTTACTGGGGATTCAACCAGTACATCATCCAGAAGGGTCTTGCTGCAAAGAGCATCAATGAGGCGCAGAAGGGTCTCATCTTCGCAGGTCTCCTCAAACTCCTCATTCCTTTCATCGTTGTTCTCCCAGGCGTATGTGCATTCTACATGACAAAGCATGCCGACCAGTTCACAATGCTCCAGGGATCTATCAACGTTGCTGACGACGCTTATCCATGGCTCATCCGTAACTTCGCACCTCCAGTAGTGAAGGGTCTCTCGTTCGCAGCACTCGCAGCAGCCATCATTTCATCGCTCGCTTCGATGTTCAACTCGACTTCGACTCTCTTCACAATGGATATCTACAAGAAGTACATCAACCCTAATGCTTCTGACAAGAACCTCGTAAACACAGGTCGTATCACTTCTCTTGTAGCCCTTGTTATCGCTGCTATCACTGTGAAGCCTCTCCTCGGCGGTCTCGACCAGGCGTTCCAATACATCCAGGAGTACTCAGGATTCATCTATCCGGGTATCGTAGTGGTATTCGGTCTCGGTCTTCTCTGGAAGCGTGCTTCCAACAAGGCTGCAGTATGGTCTGCAATCGCTACAATTCCTCTCGGAGTCCTCTTCAAACTCACTATGCCTGAGGTTGCCTTCCAGTTGCGTGCAGGTTATGTGTTCATGATCCTCGTTTCAATGTTCATCATCATCTCTCTCATCGACAAGAAGTTCATCTCTTGCGAGGTTCCTGAGGAAAAGGACAGAAAGAGCATGATCAAGTGGGCGAAGATCCTCGGTGGCGCAGGTGTATTCTTCATCTTCATAGCAGCCGTTGTTACTATCTGGGGCGCATGCCTCCCTGCAACTGCAACTCCTGAGAACAACTTCATCGCTTACCTCAACGACATAGGATTCCAGGCATTCTTCTTCTTCGGTGCCCTTGTAGGCTGCAACGCTGTATGGCTCTGGTCTGACGCAAACGACAAGAAGATCGACCCTAAGGGTCATAGCCTTGACCTCAAACTCTTCGAGACAAGCAAGGAATATGCATGGGGTGCTCTTGCAATCGGTATCATCATCGTTGTTCTTTACGTAGCGCTCTGGTAATATGTTGGAAGAACTCAAAGCAAAAGTCTGCAAGGCCAATCTCGAACTTGTCGAGCATGGCCTTGTGATATTCACTTGGGGAAATGTTTCTGCAATCGACCGTGAAAGCGGCCTTGTAGTAATCAAGCCAAGCGGAGTTTCGTATGACAATATGAAACCATCAGATATGGTAGTGGTCGACCTCGACGGAAACATCGTCGAGGGAGACCTCAACCCTTCTTCCGATACACCGACCCACCACGCCCTCTACAAGGCGTGGCCGGAAATCGGCGGTGTCGTTCACACCCACTCTACATATGCTACAGCATGGGCCCAGGCCGGCATGGACATTCCGAACATCGGAACTACCCACGCCGACTATTTCCACAAGGCGATTCCATG
>JAZRGY010000103.1:0-3014 GCA_045644485.1 Candidatus Cryptobacteroides sp.
GACATGCCACCCCCGACTAGGGGGATGCCCTCGAAGAGGGCTGGGGTCACCGGATGTTATCGGTCGGGGATTTTTTCGTGGTACAGACTACTCTGCCATCAGTTTCTTATACTTGAAACGCTTAGGTTCATCGTTGCCCAGACGGCGTTTCTTGTTCTCCTCATATTCGGAATATGTTCCTTCGAAGAAGTACACCTGCGAATCTCCTTCAAACGCAAGAATATGCGTAGCGATTCGGTCTAGGAACCAACGGTCGTGGGAAATGACCACTGCACATCCCGCAAAATTCTCAAGACCTTCCTCAAGAGCACGGATGGTGTTTACATCCACGTCGTTGGTAGGCTCGTCAAGAAGAAGTACATTTCCTTCATCCTTAAGAGTCAGGGCAAGATGGAGACGGTTTCTTTCACCACCGGAAAGGATACCGCAGAGTTTCTCCTGATCGGCACCTGAGAAGTTGAAACGGGAAACATAGGCCCTTGCATTCACTTCCCTCTTTCCAAGTTTGACAAACTCCGAATTCTCGGCGATGGTCTCGTATACTGTCTTGTCTGGATCGATGCTTCTATGCTGCTGGTCCACATAGGCCAGTTTAACAGTCTCTCCTACACTGATCTCTCCTGTATCCGGAGTATCAAGTCCCATGATAAGACGGAAAAGAGTAGTCTTTCCGGCACCGTTCGGACCGATGACGCCTACGATACCTGCTGGAGGAAGGACAAAGTTGAGGTTCTCATAAAGAAGTTTATCACCATATCCTTTTGAAACATTCTTGAATTCAATGACCTTATTTCCAAGTCTTGGACCATTAGGAATGAATATTTCAAGCGCAGCCTCTTTCTCGCGTCCGTCGTCAGCAGCAAGTTTCTCATATGCACCCAAGCGAGCCTTAGACTTGGCATGGCGAGCCTTTGGAGCCATACGTACCCACTCCAACTCTCTCTCGAGAGCCTTACGGCGTTTGCTTTCCTGCTTTTCTTCCTGAGCAAGACGAGTACTCTTCTGATCAAGCCAAGAAGAATAGTTTCCCTTCCAAGGAATACCCTCACCTCTGTCAAGTTCAAGTATCCATCCCGCTACATTGTCAAGGAAATAACGGTCATGGGTAACAGCAATCACAGTACCCTTGTACTGCTGCAGATGGGCCTCGAGCCACTGGATACTTTCTGTATCGAGGTGGTTGGTCGGCTCATCAAGAAGAAGTACGTCAGGCTGACGGGGAAGAAGACGGCAAAGAGCCACACGACGGCGTTCACCGCCACTAAGTGTAGAAACCTTTGCATCAGAAGGAGGACACTGAAGAGCATCCATCGCTCTCTCAAGTTTAGAATCAATCTCCCAACCTCCGCAGTTTTCAATCTTCTCGGTAAGTTCACCCTGACGTTCAATAAGGGCAGCCATCTCCTCATCAGACATCGGCTCACAGAACTTCATGTTCACCTCTTCATACTCCTTGAGGATATCCATGACTTCCTGAACACCTTCCTGAACGACCTCTATCACAGTCTTGTCCGGATCCATCTGAGGTTCCTGCTCAAGATATCCGACAGAATAGCCTGGGGCCCATACGACCTCACCCTGATATCCTGTCTCGATTCCAGCAATGATCTTCATCAGTGTAGACTTTCCGGAACCGTTAAGTCCGACAATACCGATCTTTGCACCATAAAAGAATGAAAGATAGATATCCTTGAGGATCACCCTGTTGTTGTGGGGAAGAATCTTTCCTACCCCGTTCATTGAAAAAATAATCTTCTCGTCTGCCATATATTATAATGTTTTATATTCCGTGATCTGAACAGGTTGCAAAGATAATCATTTTTTCTGCTTTAAAATCTTTGAACGCTCTTTACGACACCATTCGCTCGGAGTCTCGTTCATGAACAGACGGAACGCCATCGTATAAGAGACAACGGTATTGAATCCGCTCTTTTCCGCAAGTTCTGTAACCTTAAGTTCAAGGTTGTCACGGAACAGTTGCATTGAATACATTATCCTGTAGTAGTTTACGAACTGACGGAAATTACGCCCCGTATAATGGCAGATAGCCTTGGAGATATATACCTTATTGGAATAGACCACCTTTACCACATCGTTTATAGTAAGGTCGCCGTCAAGATAAGGCTTGGACATCTCAAAATATAGCACGATACGTTCATAAAGTTCCTTATACATCTCCTCTCCACGAGGATCGGACGTCGAAGACATCTCCATGTGCGCAACCTTCATGGATTCCACTATCACTCTCTCATGATCATGCATGACTACAAATGCCGAGTCGTATGAAATCCGGATTGCCACAGCAACGATTTCAAGAAGAAAAAGAAAAACTGCAACAAATACTACTTCTTCGGCAATGCCGGGAAAGAGTATATATATGAAATATAATACGGAAAGCATAAGAAGAGGTGACATCACATAAATGAAATCCACGCACAATGTCACAAATGACCACACATGACCGGATTTCATTACTGACTTGACATCACGCAGGCGTCTCCAGATCATCCAGATGAAGAAAAACGGAAACAGGAAAGCACCAAGTCCGGACAAGACCAGCAGGACAGAAGAAGAAAATGTATTCAACACCCCTACTGCAACCAACAGATAATACAATGCAGCAACAGGTATGACAATCGGGACCGAACCCACATGCAGAGGAAGTCTTCCCACAGGACGGACAGAGAGGACAAGAGGAGAGATGGCCACTACAGCCAGAACGCTGTCTAAAAGAAGTCTGAACGAGTCGGTTCTGTCACATAAGATGCCACATATGGACATCACGACAAGAGCGCAAAGAATCCGCGGCATCACAACAGACTTGACATCGATATACCCGGTCGTCCTGCGGTTCCTGAACATCTGGAAAAGGGCAATGGAGAGCAGTGCAACGATAAACGTAATTGAAAGAAATGCAGTCATTTGATCAAATTTAGGTTAACAAAAATAAGGAATGTCGCCAGTCCTTATGGCATCGGACCAGCGACATTCGTCACATTTTTCTTTTTTTTATT
>JAZRGY010000104.1:0-19817 GCA_045644485.1 Candidatus Cryptobacteroides sp.
TAACATCAAGAACACCCTGAGAATGGCCATGTGCAGTATCGACAACCACAGCATCAGCACCAGCGCTCACGAGCATCTCGATACGCTCGATCGTATCAGACTTCACTCCTACAGCGGCAGCCACGAGAAGACGGCCTTTGCTATCCTTGGAAGCAATAGGATTATCCTTTATCTTCATGAGGTCCTTGTAAGTAATCAGGCCGACAAGTTTTCCGTCACCATCCACTACAGGAAGTTTCTCGATCTTGTACTGACGGAGGATATCTGTCGCATCCGGAAGGCTGATGCCCTTAGGAGCAGTCACAAGATTCTCCTTCGTCATGATTTCAGACACAGGCATCTTAGGATCTCTCTGGAAACGAAGGTCACGGTTTGTGACGATACCTACAAGGAATCCGTTGGCATCCACAACCGGAATTCCGCCGATATGATGCTGAGCCATCATACCGAGTACCTGACCCACTGTAGCGTCAGGATGGATGGTCACAGGATCGTAGATCATTCCGTTCTCTGCCCTCTTTACCCTGCGCACCTGGTTCATCTGCTCCTCGATGCTCATGTTCTTGTGGATAACACCGATACCGCCGGCACGAGCCATGGCGATAGCGAGTTCTGCCTCAGTAACAGTATCCATCGCAGCGGAAACAATAGGAGTCTGGAGGGTGATATCCCTAGTAAACTTGGTTGATACGTCCACTGTCCTAGGCAACACTTCCGAATGTGCCGGAATCAGAAGAACGTCGTCGAAGGTCAGGCCTTCGATAATCGGAGAGTTAGTAAATGTCTGCATCTTATTTCTGAAATTTGGCAAATGTAATCATTTTTTCTGACATATCGTTCCTCAGCCTTCTGAAGTTAAGGAAATAATGACTAAATTTGCGATATATGTCACAGGATTTTGAAAAACACGGATTCCCGGAGGGAAAAAGATATAACTCGTTCGTAGGATATTTCAAGCGCAAATACGGCGAACGTCTGCAGAAGATTGTCCTCGACGCAGGTTTCACATGTCCAAACCGAGACGGAAAGGTCGGTCGCGGAGGATGTACCTACTGCGACAACGCGGCTTTCCACCCTTCATACAGCACGGCAGGCAAAAGCCTCCACCAGCAGATGGATGAAGGCATTGAATTCCACAAGGTCCGCTACCGTACGACGGAACATTATCTTGCTTATTTTCAGGCCTATTCAAACACATACGCGCCTCTCGAAAGGCTTAAGTCCCTGTATGAGGAGGCTCTGAGCCATCCCCAGGTTGTCGGCATAGTCATCGGCACAAGACCTGACTGCGTGGATGAGGAAAAACTCGACTATCTGGCGGAACTTGCCAGAAAGCATGTCGTGATAATCGAATACGGAATAGAATCCTGTTATGACAAAACCTTGAACCGCATAAATCGCGGACATGATTTCGAAACAGCACGCCGGGCTGTACACATGACAGCAGAAAGAGGGATCGACGTCGGAGTCCACTTCATTCTAGGACTGCCCGGAGAGAGCAGGCAGATGATGCTCGATTCCTGCGCAATGATAAACGAACTTCCCATACGTTCGGTAAAGTTCCACCAACTTCAGATTGTCAAAGGTACAAGAATGGAACAGGAATATGCGGAAAGACCACATGACTTCGAAAGGTTCAGCCTGGAAGAATACCTGGACTTCTTTGTAGACATGCTGGAGCGGCTCCGTCCAGACCTCAGCATCGAGAGATTCGTCGGAGAGGTACCTCCACGTTTCGTGAATGAGACCCCGTGGGGACTTATCCGCAATGTGGAACTGCTCAGACTCCTTGACAAACGCCTAGAAGATCGCGGCACATGGCAGGGAAGGTTATATAATCAACAGTAAAACAAAGAGATATCAAGATATGATCAAAAAAATCACACTGACTACGATATGTATTCTTGCCATTACCGCGTCCCTCACCGGACAGACCAGGAGGATGGCAGTGACAGCGCTCTCTGAAAACATGATGAGACTCAACCCGGATTACGAGTCTCCTCTTGAGACACAATCACTTATGGGCACTGTAGTGGAAATTGTAGGAGAGGAAGGTTATTGGAGAAAGGTGGTTACCCCGGAACCATACACAGCATGGTGCACGAACCTCGGTCTGGTGGAGATGAGTGCAGAGCAGATCAATGAGTACAAGGCAGCGCCTAAATACATATGCACATCTCAACATAGCGGAGTATATGCAACACCTGAATTAAACGGCAAAAGACTTTCCGACCTGTCCATGGGTAATCTTCTCAGGGTCGTCCATACCGACGGAAAGAAACCGAAGCCTTCTGTCAAAAAGAAGTGGGCAGAGGTCATGCTGCCTG
Source organism: Candidatus Cryptobacteroides sp. (assembly GCA_045644485.1). GTDB lineage: Bacteria > Bacteroidota > Bacteroidia > Bacteroidales > UBA932 > Cryptobacteroides. The sequence continues at coordinate 2,328 of JAZRGY010000104.1, forward strand.
ACGGCAGAAAAGGATGGACACCTGTGTCAGATCTGGCCCCATTCGCACAATGGACTGAAAAACAGAAGATAACAGCAGACAGGATAGTCGAGACAGCGCTACAGTTTGAAGGGACCCCATATCTCTGGGGAGGAGCCTCAAGCAAGGGTCTTGACTGCAGCGGACTTGTAAGACTCACATTCTTCATGAACGGCCATCTGCTGCCTCGTAACGCATCCCAGCAGGTAAACTACGGAAGAGAGATCATAATGGAATGCGACCATAGCGTCACACCTGACTCTGACGGACTTTACCAGGAGATGACTAAAAGAATCCGGCATCTCCAGCCAGGAGACCTGGTATTCTTCGGATCGCCTGAGACATTCTGGGCAAAGGAAAAGATAACCCATGTCGGCATCTACATAGGAAACGGCAGAATCATCCATGCATCACACAAGGTACGCATCAACTCACTTATCCCAGGAGAAAAGGATTACTACGAAAACTCACACCGTCTGCTGAAAGCACGCAGATATATAGGATGGCAGGGACAAGGCATGTTGCCTACAATCCAGAGTCCTGCTTATTTCCTGTGGTAGATCAACCTTCCGGATAGAATTTGGATGCAACTGGCAGACCCGAAGGAATGACAAAATGATGACCTTCATCCTTCCACCTGTCTTCATCCCACTCCGGACTCACATACGGACCATCATGGTCGGCAAGGAAAGAAAGATACGTTATCTCGAATCCTTGTGCCAGATATTGTGATTCATAGAATGTCTGTACTTCGAACAAGGCATCTACAGCATCACGTCCGCAAAGGGAAGAAAGGCCGCTTTCATAAAGACGCTCACGGTCTTCGCCATAGATATCCGTAGCACATGCAAGTATCTTGAGATCATTCTGTTCAGCCATGGCACGCGAATATTCGTGCAGGTACCGGCTATCCGTCTTAAGATGCACTATTCCTCCGCGTTTAAGGAAACTGCGGTAACGGTTCATGAACAGAGGCGCCGTAAGACGCTTCTTCTCTCGTCCTATCTGAGGATCGGCAAAGGTAATCCAGATTTCAGCCACTTCTTCCGCTGCAAACAGCGATTCTATGAATTCTATACGTGTGCGCAGGAATCCGACATTCTTCAAGCCGTGCTCCTGGGCATATTTGGCACCCTTCCACAGACGCGCACCCTTGATATCCACTCCGATATAGTTGAATGAAGGATTACGCTCTGCCAGGTCTACAGTATAATCACCCTTACCGCAACCCAGTTCCAGAATTATCGGGTTATCATTCCCGAAGAAATCACAGCCCCACCTACCCTTCAAAGGATGGTCACAATTCAGCACTTCTGATGTAGCAGGCTGCACCAGACACCTGAAGGTTTCGTTTTCCTTGAATTTACGAAGTTTGTCTTTTCCCATACGTTCTATTCTTGTGGAGAAGTGCCCCCGTTTTTAGGACGATTGTTACGACGATTGCGTCCTCCTTTATGACCTCGTCTCTCTCCACCGCGGTTCTCGTCATTCTTTCTTTCTGCAGAAACCTCTTCAGGAGCAGATGTCTCCACCTTTTTCTGCTGACCCCCGCTACGCGACTTCTTCTTTTTCTTTCGCCTGCGCGACTCGTCGAAACGATTTATGGCATCATCACCGACAGCAGTAACGAACTCCGGTGCCACAGGAGCAGAATCATCCTTCAATGAAGCAGGCTTCTCTCCGTTACGGTTCATACGGATGATATCCCAGACATCCTCAGCATAGAGAGGGTAAAGATTTGCAAGAGACTGAGGATCATATGAGAAATACATGATTTCCCTGAGAATATCGGTCTTCATGAGATATGCCAGGCCATCCTCAAACTCAAGAGGATTATAGACCTTAGGGATACGCGACTGGGCATCCATATATGCAGCGGTCTCATAATTCAGACAACACTTGAGTTTTCCGCATTGGCCGGCCAGTTTCTGAGGATTCAGGGACAGGTCCTGACAACGTGCCGCAGAAGTGGTGATGGACTGGAAACTTGAAATATAGTTCGAACAGCAGAGTTCGCGTCCGCACACACCCAGTCCTCCGATAAGACCTGCCTCCTGACGAGCACCGATCTGCTTCATCTCGATCCTGATACGGAACTCCTCGGCAAACACTTTGATAAGTTGACGAAAATCCACACGCCCGTCCGCAATATAATAGAAGATTGCCTTGGTTCCGTCACCCTGAAACTCCACATCACCGATCTTCATCTCCAGACCAAGTTCTGCAGCAATCTGCCTTGAACGTATCATGGTCTCATGCTCACGAGCAATGGCCTCCTGCCACTTCTCGATATCAAACAGTTTTGCCTTACGGTATATCTTCTTGAATTCGAATGTTTCCGGATTGATCCTCTTGCATTTCATCTGACGTCCCACAATCGGGCCTTCCAGAGTGACAATACCGAGATCGTGCCCGTTCGCAGCCTCGACAATGACCATATCACCGGTCTTTATGCTCTGACCGGAAGCATTCTTGTAGACACCTTTTCTGGTGTTCTTGAAACGGACCTCAAAATAATCCTTATACTGCTCCTGATTGACGCCGGCAAGCCAGTCATAGACCTCAAGTTTGCAGCATCCCTGACGGTATGTGCAGTCAAGTTCGCCAGTCTCTGCACGTTCTACCACACATCCGCGCGAACAGTCATATCTTTTTGATTCTGATGATTCTGTCATATACTAAAAAACATACGGTTGACAAGGTCGCAGAACAGAATCTTGGAATTCACATTCCTGTCGATCATATATGAGACCTTCTCTATATTGGTTATCGTCTTGGAGCAGAACTTCCTGCCGCATTTCTGCGCAATTCCCGAATAAAAGGCTTCTTCCTCTTCCGGAATCACGGCTATCTGCGGAAGATTCTGCTGAAGCATGAATATCTTCCTTATACATTCGCCTGCAAAGGTACAAAAACCTTTCTGTTTTTCACGCGACTCTAAAGATGCGATCTGTTCGCCGCATTCCAACGCAGACGAAAGGTCACGTGAAACAAGGGCCTTCATAAGACCCGAGAAGAGGTCCATGAACCTGTCATACTCCTCCTTGTCCCCTATCATGCCAAGAGCAGCGCCTACACTTCCTCCTGAGACAGCAGCCTTAGCCTGGGCCTCGGATGGTGAAATCCCCATCTTCTCCACCAGTACAGACTCGACTTCCTCCTTGCTCAAAGGAAGCACCCTGAGACTCTGGCAACGCGAGAATATGGTCTGAAGAACCTTCTCCGGAGCATGGGTTATAAATATGAAGATGGTATTTGCAGGCGGCTCTTCCACCATCTTCAGAAGTCTGTTGGCCGTCTCCTGATTCATCTTCTCCGGAAGATAGAATATCACAGCCTTATATCCGTCAGCAACTGCTGTAAGCGAAAGTTTGGCAATGATGGATCTGGCTTCCGCTACGGCAATCAGGCCGCTTTTGCTTTCAATCCCGATACCCTCCTGCAGGTCTCCCACCATGAAGTACGGATTGGAGAGCGCAAGTTCACGCCAATACTTTATGTAAGACTCCGAAACAGGCTTGTCATCAGAGGTCTTCGGACCTTTGTTTACCGGAAAAACAAAATGGACATCAGGGTGTATGAGTTTTGACATCTGACGGCACGAAGGACATTCTCCGCACGAGTCTCCGTCATGAGGATTGCTGCAGTTCAGATACTGTATATATGCAAGAGCCAAAGGCAAAGCCCCGCATCCCTCATTCTCATAAAACAACATGGCATGAGCAACCCTGCCACTATCCGCCATGGAACGCAAGGCCTCTGCAGCACTACTGTTTCCTATGATATCTCCAAATCTCATCACATCATCCTGTCTGCCGTAAAATGAGCCAATTCGACAAGACTCTTCTTAGCCTCGGACTCAGGAAACATGCTTAATGCCCCTACAGCCTCGGCCACATAAGCATTCAGTCTCGACACTGCGTATTCCAGACCATTGTTTTCCTTGACAAATCTTACGATCTCATCCCTGTATTCCGGATGTGACACTATATCGGAAACCATCTTCCTGACTTCAGTTTCCTTTGCGATGTCCACATTCGCAAAGGCGCCCAGAAGAGGCATGGTAATCTTCTGCTCGAGAATATCCGCACCCAAAGGCTTTCCCACGGCATCCGTACCGGCATAGTCCAGAATGTCATCCTTTATCTGGAATGCAAGTCCCAGAGCAACAGCGTAATCCTTAGCAGCCTTCATCATATGGTCAGATGCATCCGCCGCTATGGCTGCAGAAACACATGCAGCCTCAAAAAGAGAGGCAGTCTTGTTATATATGATCCTCAGATAATCACCTTCGTCAGTATCACCCTTCTGTGCCTTCTGCAACTGAAGCATCTCACCTTCAGCAAGATCGCTCAACGTCTTCGCAAAAAGCCTCATGACCCTTGAAGAATCATCAACCGCACTCAGGATCAGTTCCATCGACTTCACCAGCCAGTAATCCCCCACAAGAACGGACACAGCGGGTCCCATAAGAGACATTATCGTAGGTACTCCCCTTCGCTTGTCACTGTCATCGGCAACATCATCATGGAGGAGAGTAGCGTTATGCAGAAGTTCTGATGCCGCAGCATACTTGATGGCATCATCAGACACTTCTCCTCCCGAGCATGCCTTCGCCATCAACAAGGTCAGCATAGGACGCAACTGCTTTCCAGAATTGGAGAGAATGGAATCGTTGGTCGCATTCAGAAGTCCGATATCGCTCTTCAAGGAAGAAGCGATCTGGTTCTGTACGGCCAACCAATCCACACCCAGATATGCCTTTATCGCCTTTATATCAATCATTGTTTCTGTAACATTTCAAGAAGATGCTCAGTAGTATCGGCAAACACCATCTTTGACATAGTCTCCTGAGAAAGCATCTTTTCATCCACATAATGCTGAAGAAGACTTCTCAAAGGTTCATAGAACCCCTCGAAATTCAGAAGAAAGATCCTTCCGTCATACTGTTTCAGATGGATACACGCAAAGGTATCCATTATCTCATCCAAGGTTCCGATACCTCCAGGCAAAGCAACGACCGCCTCAGTGTCCTTCCTCAAAAGAACCTTCCTTTCAGCCATGGTATCTGTCCAGATGACTTCTGTAAGATCCGGGTACACATACTGTTTCATGAATCTCGGTATCACACCCCTATGATATCCTCCCACGGAAACAATTTCATCTGATATCACCCCCATGGTACCCTTCACAGTACCCCCGGAAACAATTCCGTATCCACACAACGAAGCCGCCCGGACAAATTCTCGGGCGACTTTATTGTACTTAGGATCTATTTCAAAACTTGCGGAACAAAATACCGCGATCTTTCCTTTCATCATCCTGTTTAGAAGAAGAGTGACAGATGTACGGAAACTCCGCCGAAAGTCTCATTATCACGATTGAAATCGTCAAGATCGATGTCAGCAAAATCCTTCAGGCTTCCAAGGACACCGAAATTCCAGTTATATCGGACAATGACCTGCAATTTCCAGACATCAAGACCACCTCCTATACCTACACCATACTCAAAAGCATTTCCACCCTTCTCTTCCATCGAGAAACCGAGAACCTCGCTTTTCAGACTGTTAGTTACAGAATATCCGACATATGGAGTCACATCAAGAAACGGCCTCGCTACAAGAAGGTCAGGGCCCCACTGCACAGAAACAGGTAGATTGAGAGACCCCACAGTCTGCGTTAAATTCAACCCATCATCACCTATATTAACGCCTTTCTGCGAATATACAAGAGATGGCTGAAGAGAAAACCCCAGAGGAAGATCAAGATTATATGCAAGACCTACATTCCATCCCATCCTGGCATCCATCTTGACATCCTCGATCTTGGCAGAATTGAAATTCATCCCTGCCGTCACACCCCATCTGCCACCGGCAGACGCGGTTACAGAAAAAAGCATCAAGGCCGCAGCCAATGCCACAATAAGTTTTTTCATACCGAATCCGTTTAAAGATTATGCAAGAGCATCCAGTTTCGCTGCAAGTTCAGCCTTGGAGATTACACCGACATGCCTGTCTACAAGTTCGCCGTTCTTGAAGAAAAGAAGGGTCGGGATGCTTCTGATGTTATAATTCATCGGTGCATCATCACATTCGTCCACATTGCATTTGCATACAACTGCCTTTCCTTCATATTCGGTAGCAATCTCATCGATAACAGGTGCGATAGCCTTGCATGGTCCGCACCATGTTGCCCAAAAATCAACAAGCACAGGCTTGTCTGTATTCAAAGTCTCTGCGAAATTCGCATCAGTAATTACATGTGCCATAGTAGTAAAAAATAAAAATTCCAATCGCAAATATAAAAATTTACGACTGGAATTACAATAATGATACCTTTTAAACTAGTAGTATTTTTCTACATTCCATGCAAACGCCCTGATACCGAGGTCCGGGGTCTCTTCGTCCATGGAACGAAGTCTTGCAAGGATATCATCTACCTTTTCATCCGGTACAAAAGTCAGGATCGCATTGTTCATTGTCGGCCACGCATGGTTGCCGAAGTGAGGTTCACCATCATATCCGCCGCGGCCTGCAATATCCTGCCACATGGTAAATCCTCTGCATCCCATTTCCTCGAGAGCGTCAGCGATCTCCATGTTGTAGGCCTGATCGTATGCTATAAAGATTGACTTCATTTTTTCAATGTAATTTATTCATTCAACGATTATCATTACTTTGCAGCCTTGCGGGCGGCACGACGTTCCTGCCAAGAAGACATCGACGCGTATACAGTCGGAATGATGACAAGGGTCACGAGAGTTGAAACAGAAAGACCCCATGCCACAACCATACCGAGCGAGCGCCACATCTCCGAACCTTCTCCCTGTCCCACAGCCATAGGAATCATACCGAGGACGGTAGTAAGGGTGGTCATGAGGATAGGACGCAGACGGGACTTGGCAGCAATTACAGAAGCCTCTGCAATGCTCTTTCCTCTTTCACGCATAAGGATGGTATAGTCGATGAGCACGATACCGTTCTTGACCACGATACCCATAAGGATGAGGATACCGATCATACCCATCGCACCGAGAGGAGTTCCTGTTACCCAGAGTCCGAGAAGTACACCTACGAATGCAAACGGAATCGAGAACATGATCACGAACGGACTCATGAACGACTCGAACTGCGAAGCCATCACGATGTACACAAGGATAATGATCATGACAAGGAGCATGATAAGGTCGCCGAACATTTCCTGCTGGTCCTCGTACGAACCTGTGATCTCTGTCGAGAGTTCAGAAGGAATGTCTGTATCAGCAAGAATGACATCAGTAGCCTTGACTGCATCAGACAGCACCACATCATCTGCAACCACACCTGATACGGTAATCAGACGTTCACGGTTCTTTCTTGTGATCGAAGGAGGGGTAAGAGACACTACAACTGTTCCAAGGACCTTGATGCGGACACCCTTGCCCATGTTGTTGTAGATTATAATATTCTCAATATCCTCTATACCTGTACGGAATTCAGGAGCATAACGTACACGGATGCTGTATTCATCACCGTCTTCACGATAGAATGACTGGGACGATCCGTTCATGGCTGCACTCAGATAAGATGCAGCAGTAGTACTGTTAAGACCGTTTACCGCAAGTTTCTCTCTATCGAAATCCACCTGATACTCAGGGGTATACTCATCACGACTAAGGAGCACCTGTGAGAACATTTCAGACGCAAGCATCTTGGCCTGAACTTCTTTTGCAACGACGTCCGTAGTCTCGAAATCATAGCCATAGATCTCGACATCTACAGTAGATGCACCACCCATTCCGCCACCACCGCCTTCGGTAACGCGTATCTTCTTGAATTCAGGATAGTCAGCAAGGATTCCACGGATGACATCCGCTATCTGAGCGACAGAACGCTCACGATCCTCCATACTTCCCACATTAATATTATATGATACGACATGGGTACCGTTGTTCTGCATTGCAGCGAACGAGTTGTCAGAATCAGCCTGTCCGAGAGCAAAAGAACAGTTTATGATTTCAGGCACCGCTGCAACGAACTTTCCATAAAGTTCATGAGCGATTTCTCGAGTAACGCTCTGGCCTGTTCCGGCAGGAAGTTCCAACTGGAGGGTAATACGTCCGTCATCAGACTTAGGCATGAACTCTGTCTTCACGCTAGGACCGATCAGGCCCACTGTTGCGACAAATACCACAAGCGAAATAAGAACGACAGCAGTCCTATGACCGACACACCAGTTGATAAGACGACCATAACCTCTTGAAATAAGGTCGATTAACTTATTGAAGTTTCCGAAGACAAGGTCATGCATCCTTCCATGCTTAGGCTTGAACCTGAGGAACTGCGAACAAAGCATAGGAATAAGGGTAAGCGCACCGATTGTAGAGACAATCATGATGATACTTGTAATCCATCCCAACTGCTTGAACATCAGACCGGCCATACCCTTGATCATAGTCAATGGAAGGAATACGGCAAGCATTGTCAGAGTCGAAGCGATTACCGAAATACCCACTTCCTGAGTAGCGTGAACAGCCGCTTCCTTCGGCTTTGCACCTCTTTCGAGATGTGTGGAAATATTCTCCAGCACCACGATGGCATCGTCCACAACCATACCGATTGCGATCGAGAGAGAGGCCATGGAAACTATGTTCAAGGTATTTCCGGTTGCCCAGAGATACATAAGGGAAGCAAGAAGGGATATAGGTATCGAAAGCACGATGATGAATGTCGCGCGCCATCTTCCGAGGAAGAGGTAAACCACAGCCATCACGATGAGGAAGGTGACAAGGATCGTTTCCTTCAACGAATTGAGGGTATTGATGATATTGTCCGAACCATCCACGACAGTATTTATCCTGATGTCGGAAGGAAGACCCTTCTCGATGGTCTTCATGGCTTCCTTCACACCCTTGATCACATTGACGGTATTGGCGTCAGCCTGCTTCTGGATAACGATCTGAGCACCCTGTCTGCCGTTCACATACGCCTCCTGATATCTTTCCTCCACGCCGTCGACAACACGTGCTACGTCACGAAGATAGATGGTCTTTCCATTGACATGTCCAACTACAACATTGAGCATCTCCTCTGCAGCATTGAACTCCTTCTCCACACGGAGAGAATATGCATTGGAACCTATATCAATTGTACCGGCAGGAACGTTTCTGTTCTCTGATGCAATTATGCTGGAAATACCCGCAACTGTAAGGCCGTATGCTTCAAGTTTGTTCGGGTCGCAATACACCTGGATCTCACGCTGAGGGGCACCTGCGATAGACACAGTACCCACACCCGACACACGGGCAAGAGGGGTCGCAACCTTCTCATCAAGTATCTTTTCAAGAGCCTGGTAACTCTCATCTGCAGTGGCAGCCATGATCATGATAGGCATATCATCTGCACTGAACTTGAAGATGATAGGAAGTGAAGCACCGTCAGGGAGTACGGAATTCACCATATCCAACTTGTCACGGACGTCGTTTGTAGCAACGTCAATATCCACTCCTTCAATGAATTCGAGGGTAATCAGGGATATGTTTTCCTTTGAAGTGGAACTCAAGTTCTTGAGGTCACTCACACCGTTAAGGGAGTTCTCGAGAACCTTGGTAAGGTTGGTCTCGATATCCTCCGCACTGGCTCCCGGATACGAAGACATGACCATGACCACGTTCGCATCAAACTTAGGGAACCTGTCCAAAGATATGTTAATCAGCGAGAAAACACCGAAGATCGCCAGCGCTATGAAGACAAGCGAGGTGGTCACCGGATTATTGACCGCTTTTCTATATATACTCATATTCTACTTACTCGTTTACTGTAACCTTAATACCATCCTTGAGACGGATCATACCGCCAGTCACGATCTTCGCTCCGTCAGAAAGGCCTTCGAGCACCTCGTACTCTGTTCCCATGCGACGGCCAAGAACAACCTTCTGGTATGTAACGGTTCCGTCTTCGTTGAGAACGTATACGAATCTCTCGCCTGAACCCTGCTGCTTCACTACAGCAACGTCTGGAATAACCACATTGTTGTTCGAGCCGAAGTCCACTGTAACTCGAGCGAACATTCCCGGACGGAGAGTGCTGTAATTGTTGTCAACAACAACCTCGACAGTAAATGTACGTGTCGCAGGATCTATAGTAGGATAGATCTTGCCCACCTTTCCGTAGAATGTCTTGCCAGGGATAGCGTCTGCAGTGATGGTTACGGAATCACCCTTCTTCACCTTGGTATAGTCAGACTCCGAAATGCCTACAAGGAGTTTCACAGGCTTGATCTGCTCAACTGTATAGATAGGTGCGCTCATTGCATACATGTCACCGGCATCATAGTTTCTTGCAGTAACAACACCGTTCACAGGGCTGCAGAGTACAGTATTCTCTTCGAGATTGGCAACCTGAGACTTTGCTACATTGTATGCCAGTTCGACTGCCTCGAAGTCAGACTTCGAGATGCCGCCGGTCTCATAAAGAGTCTTCAGACGCTGAAGTTCCACCTCTTGATTCTGAAGTTGGAGTTGTGCCTGAAGAAGAGATGTCTTATCCATCTCGGCAAGGACCTGACCCTTCTTCACTACATCTCCGATCTCCACGTTGATCTTTACGATACGGCCAGCCATCTGAGGTGCTATATTATTCTTTACATATGCCTGTACTGTCGATGTATAGGTCGCCAACTGAGGAACTTCCCTTACGGATACCTGCTCCACTGCAACGGTTGGAGCCTCATCAGCCACTGAGGTTACAGCGGTCTGAGTGCCTTTGCCTGCATTGTTGCCGCAAGAAACTGTCATGACGACAGCAAGCGCAGCAACTGTTGATCTGAAAATAGTCTTCATATTTGTTCTTTATTATTTTATTACATTTCCATGAACCCCTCTCTCCGGGGTCATTACAGACTAGTCAGCAATGAAATCCTGACCGAGCGTCTGCTCGAGTTGAGTCTTGGCTGTAAGGAAGTTCAGGATGGCCTGAGACTCAGCCAGACGTGACTGGGTAAGGGCGAGTTGAGCATCATTAAGTTCGATCAGAGTGCTGCGTCCCACCTTGTAAGATGCTTCTGTGATATCATATCCCTTCTGAGCGGAAGCGACAGCATCCTGGGCAGCATAATAACTCTTCATGCTGGTCTCCATCGTAGCAAGAGTCTGACGGATGCCGATCTTGAGTTGGCGCTCGGTGTTTATAGTCTGAAGTTTGACCTGCTCATACTGATTCTTTGCCTGACGGATCTGGTTATAACGCTTTCCACCAGCAAAAATAGGAATATTGAGACTGAAACCTACAACAGAATAAGGAGTCCAACGGTACTCGCTGAAGTTGAAGTCGTTGGTCATTGCATTGATGCTGTAGTTGAATACTACTGCGAGAGATGGTATGTTCGCATACTTCTGAAGTTTGATGGTCTCTGACAACATCTCTGCCTGAATGGCAAGTTGCTTCATCGTAGTATTGCGGTCAAGAGAAATCTCGTCACTTTCATTTATGTCGTAAAGCATGTGCTGGGCATAATCAGAAAGTCTTCCGGCAACATCGAGATTCATATCCAGATCAACGCCGAGTACTGCCTTAAGTTGCCACAATGCAAGAATAACCGAACTCTCTGCATTATACACATTAGGAATGGCATTCGCCACAGTGGTCTTCGCACGGATAAGTTCCATCTCCGACACTTTCTGAGCGTCAAATTTCTTCTGGGTCTCCGCAAGATTCTGAACAGCGTTCTCATAGACCTGCTTATATACGTCGAAGGCCTCCTTTGCCATGAGAGTAGAGAAGAATGCACTCTTCACCTGAGTCACCATATCCAGACGCGACGAACGAGCCTTCTCAACCGCCAGTTCCACATCAAGACCTGATATCTTGAGGCTCTTCCAGAGTTGCGCATTCACCAATGGCATCGATGCAGAAATACCTGCACTGAAATTGTTCCAACGTCCTACCTCGAATCCACCACCGTTTGAAGATGCACCTGCTGAACTTTCCGGAACCTCCACCCCTTCAGGAAGAGAGGATCCCTCGCCTTCTGCAGAACCGCCGCCCATGGCACCACCAAGAGCACCCATGTCGAAGTCCATGTACATCACCTGCTTCTTGATTGTTCTCTGGAATGAACCAGATGCATCGATCTGAGGGAAAAGGGCAGCATAAGTACCTTTCTTTGCGAAACCTGTCCTCTCGATCTCCATGTCAGCAACCTTCACTGACACATTCTCGCTCAAGCCGATCTTGAGCGCCTGTTCCAGAGTGATCACCACAGGAGTCTCCGCTGAATCTGCAGCCTCCAGAATTGTCTGGACTTCAGAATTGTCCGTCTTATACTGCGCTGAAGCAGAAAAAGACGCAGCAAGCACACCTGCAACGACCGCTGTTGTTACCGCTAATTTTTTCATCATGTTAAAATATACACTTAATACACATTTTCCAAGGCGCAAAAATACAACAAATTTCAAGCCGTACGACAAGTTGTTTTGGTTCAAAACTCTACATATTTGGTCTGTAATGCTAATTTGTGTATATTTGTACCTACAAATAATACAAATGGAAGAACGGAAACAGAAACAGAACAAGCCAGCGGTAATTTTCGGAGCAAAGAATATCATCCGCGTCGGCTATATCGATGATTATATCTTCGCCTGCGAAATAAAAGGCGAAGACCATATCGTATATAATCCGCCAAGAAGACCGAAATACCACCTTGTGATCATCATACTGGAAGGAAACATAGAGATCATCATAAACGGAAAGAAGTTCTCGTTCGGAAAGAATACATACATAAATCTTCCGACATGGTCGGACATCTATGAAATCCGGTACGACAAGAATTTCCATGCCATGGTGACCGCAACAGACAGAAGTGTAGCAGAAGACATCTTCCGGAACAGGAATCCATTCCCACCTACCTTCAAGTTTGCCATCGACCATAACCTAGGAGGCCAGATAATCGACAAGAAGGATGTCCTTACATTGAAGAAGGATATCAGCAACATGATAGAATCCCTTGCCAACAGGGAACACCGTTTTGCAGAAGAGATCAACTACGCATATTTCTATATACTTCTGACCGACATGGCTGACATGATGTGGAAGAAATTCGAGTCAGGTACACCTTCCCATCACACGGACATGAAAAGGTCTGACGGTATCATGAAGGGCTTCGCAGAACTTCTCACCGAACATGTGCGCACTGAAACAAGTGTAGAATTCTACGCAGAAAGGCTTTGTATATCAAAACAATACCTTTCACTCATCGTAAAGGAGAAAACTCAGATGAGTGTCGGCAAGATAATCTCTATAGTACGGGTAGAAGAGGCATCCCGACTCCTGAGAGACCCTGACCTGACTCTCCAGCAGGTTGCAGAGGAACTGTCGTTCTCAGACCAGTCCTCTTTCGGAAAATTCTTCAAGAAACACTCCGGAATGACCCCTATGAAATACAGGCAGAGTCTCCGCAAGACACTGCTGACCCTGCGCTAGATCTCAGCGGTCACATCCAGCCACTCATGTTCGCCGCCCCATATTTCGAGGAATCTCATGAAATCCTTGTTGGAAAGCACGACACTGGCAGTGTTGTCGCATGGATGGAAACTAATTTTTTCAGCAGTCTGAAGATCCTTGTCAAGAAAGAGTTTTACCCTATGGCCGTTAGGGAAGTACTCCTTTGTAAGTTCTTGAACCTCAAGGTCATGAATCAAGCCAAGAGGAGAAACAGAACCGGGGAGAAGACCAAGACAACGCTCCATTCTCTCTGCTGAAGCAAAAGACAATTTACCCTGCTTGAGCATATGCTCCAGAGAGTGGATAGCCAGTTCCTTATGACATTCAAAGACCACAAGATAATGACGGTTTCCCTTGTGGTTTCTGAAGAACAGATTCTTGCAGTGAACGGAGTCTATCTCCTTCCAATACTCCAGAGCAAGTTCTATAGTAGGAAGAGGGGGATGTGTATGCAGTTCATAATCAAGAGAGTGCTCCTCCAGAAAGAGAAGCACCTCGTCTATTTTCGGATTACCTGTCATTGTTCAGACTTTTTGCATAGTGGGTTGGGGAAACCTTTTTCTTTTCTGGATGCACTATCATGGCTGGCTGTTTCTTTACATGGCTATAAACAAGAAAACCTATTCCCAGAAGCACGAACGGTATGCTCAGCCACTGTCCCATGTTAAGAACCATGTCCTGTTCAAAACCCACCTGAGGCTCCTTTATGAATTCGATAAGGAAGCGCATTCCGAAACATCCGATAAAGAATGTCCCGATGAAGAATCCGCGATGGAGTTTCGGCAGACGATACTTGTACATCAGAATCTGGAAGACACCGAGAAGGAAATAACTCAAGGCTTCGTACAGTTGGGTCGGATGCTTAGGCTCCGTTTCACCTCTGAGTTCAAAGATGAATCCCCACGGAAGGCTTGTCACATCACCGTATATCTCTGAATTGCAAAGATTTCCAAGACGGATAAATGTAGCGGCAAAGCAGACCGCTATAGCAAGATGGTCCAGAATCCACACAAAATCAAAATCATACTTTCTACCATAATGCCTTGCAAACCACCACATCGCGATAAAAAGAGCGATAGTACCGCCGTGGCTGGCAAGACCACCTTTCCACGGCATGAATATCTCCCAGAATCCCTTCATGCTGCCAAGGTAGTAATCCGGCTGATAGAAAAGGCAATGTCCGAGACGTGCCCCGACGATAGTACCTATGAGTAGGGTATACAGAAGCGGGTCAAGAAGTGTTTCAGGCACACCCTCTCTTCTGAAGAAACCTCTGAAAATGAACCACCCGAGGATGAATCCCGAAATGAACAGAAGCGAATACCACCTTACTGCGACCGGTCCGATACTGAATATCTCCGGATTCATGTTCCAATTTACTATCAATGTCTCAAACATAAATTTCAAATTTAATCATGCAAATATAAGAATAATTTCATTCTTCACAACGATGCCCCATCTCAATACGAGGACGTCTCATGTAATGGGCACGCTGTTCGGAAGAAAGCCTCTCTATGGAGTACCTGAGCATGGTTCCAGGCATCTGCAGACAGTGTGAGTCAAGAAAACCGACAAGGATATGCTCATCTCGTTTGCCGACTTCGCGCAACATCCATCCCACTGCCTTCTGTATAAGGTCATGTCGCGTCTGAAGAAACATTCCGGCAAGTCGCATGGTATCATGAAAACAGCCGGACCTTATGAGGGTCAAGGTGGAAACGACGGCAATCCTCTGCTCCCACATATTGTCGGATACCGCTAATTCATATAATATGGACCTGTCCTCCACTCCTGACAGATGCCGCCCAAGAATATATGGCGCAGACAGATCTACAAGATCCCAATTGTTTATCCCCTTCGTATGACTCAGATAGAATTCAACCGTTTTCTCAGGACATTTCCTGAACCGTTCAACCAGAATCAGAAGTGCGCATAACCTGCATTCGTGCCATTCGCTTTCAAGCAGTGCAGCAATAATATCCCACGACACTCCGGCATATTCCTTGGCTACTTTCCTTGTATTTGGAACGATTACTCCCAGAAACCTGTCCCCTTCTCCATACTCTCCTTTCCCTGTCTTGAAGAATCTCGGAAGAACTTCCTTCTTTTCTTCGTCAGCATATGACCTGAGAGACCTGATGATGCGTGCATAGACCTTTGCAAACTGAAGTTCAGCAGGCGAAAGATGGCAATATCCGCTCGGATTCTTCAGAAGATAATCCTGATGATATTCCTCTGCTGGAAAGAAACATTCCAATCTGCATTTTTCGACCATAAGCGGGATGTCATATCCGGCCTGGATTTCTTCATAGACCTCCTCTACCAGCCGCCTGTCTTCATCGTCAGTCCAATATATCCCTGTCCTGTATCTTGTGCCGATGTCGTTTCCCTGACGATCCTTGAGCAGAGGATCAATCGAACGGAAAAAGAGTCTGCACAATGTAGTAAGCGATATGATCTCAGGGTCATATGAAACCCTGACGCACTCCGCATGTCCGGTCCTGTCGGTGTAGACATCTTCATAGGCAGGATTCGGAAGTGAGCCATTTGCATAGCCAGTCATGGTCTCCGTAACTCCCTCGAACTGCCGTATATAGTGTTCCGTTCCCCAGAAGCATCCTCCTGCAAAATAAATCTCTTTCATCAACATCCTGTTATATCTTATCTCACACAAAGATATAATAACGAGTGGAAATAACACCCTTTAAAAACAAAAAAGAGGACGCCCTATGATGGCGTCCTCTTACCGAATGTATCGTATATGCGTTAATTATGCGCGGATTGCTGCGATACCAGGGAGTTCCTTACCCTCGAGATACTCAAGCATAGCACCACCACCGGTAGAAACATAACTTACCTTGTCTGCATAACCCATCTGAGTTACAGCAGCAACTGAGTCGCCACCACCAACGAGGGTGAAAGCACCGTTCTCTGTAGCCTTAGCAAGGATCTCAGCGATACGGTTTGTACCCTTTGCAAATGCAGGAATCTCGAAAACACCTACAGGACCGTTCCAGAGGATAGTCTTAGAGTTCATGAGAACCTCTTCCCAAGCAGCGAGTGTGCTAGGAGCAGCGTCCATACCTTCCCAACCGTCAGGAATCTCAGTGTTGAGGCAGATCTTTGTGTTAGCATCGTTAGAGAAATCGTCAGCGATCACAACCTCCTTGGAGAGATATATCTTCACGCCCTTCTCCTCAGCCTTCTTGAGAGTATCGAGAGCAAGTTGCATCTGATCGTCCTCGCAGAGTGAACGTCCGATCTTGCCACCCTGAGCCTTCTTGAATGTATATACCATACCGCCACCGATGATCATATTGTCAACAGCGTCGAAAAGTTTCTCGATGATAGTGATCTTAGAAGATACCTTTGCACCACCTACGATTGCAGTTACAGGGTGCTCAGGAGTCTTGAGAACGTGGTCAATAGCCTTGATCTCACCTTCCATCACGTAACCGAACATCTTGTCGTTAGGGAAGTACTCAGCGATGAGAGCGGTAGAAGCGTGTGCACGGTGTGCTGTACCGAATGCGTCGTTGATGTAGCAGTCAGCGTATGAAGCAAGTTTCTTCACGAATGCCTTCTGGTTCTCCTTAACTACAGCCTTTGCAGCCTTCTTCTCTTCGTCAGTAGCGAACTCGCCTCTTGGCTTGCCCTCTTCCTCAGCGTAGAAACGGAGGTTCTCAAGAACGAGAACTTCACCCATCTTGAGAGCAGCAACCTGCTCGTCAGCAGCCTGGCAGTCATCAGCGAACTTTACAGGAGCACCGAGGAGTTCCTGAACGCGGCCAAGGATGTGCTTGAGAGAGAACTTCTCAGTTACGCCCTTCGGACGGCCGAGGTGTGACATGATGATGAGGGCACCGCCCTTCTCAAGTACCTTCTTGAGAGTAGGGATTGCAGCACGGATACGTGTGTCGTCAGTGATCTCCATCTTCTCGTTGACTGGAACGTTGAAGTCAACGTGTACAATCGCCATCTTGCCGGCGAAAGC
>JAZRGY010000105.1:0-16533 GCA_045644485.1 Candidatus Cryptobacteroides sp.
AACGGTCTTGCAGGGCAGAGGTTCTCACATGCTCCACATCCGATACATCTCTCTTCGTTCACAACCGGAATTCTGAGTGACTTAGGATCGTCAGGATCCTTTCTTACCAGACTGATCGCTCCGACAGGACAATGTCTTGCGCAGTTGCCGCAACTTACCTCGTCGGTATTGACAACGCAGTTGTCCAGACATACTACGGCATGGCCGATCTGAGTGGATGATTTTTCCTCAACGCTGATAGGACGGATCGCTCCTGCCGGGCAGACATCCGAACATTTCGTACATTCCGGACGGCAATAACCTCTTTCATAAGACATTTCCGGCTGCATAAGGGTCATCAATGATGTCGAAGGTCTGAGGACCTGGTTTGGGCAGACACTGACGCAGAGTTGGCATGCTGTGCAATGGTCTGAGAAATTCTTGAGACTGAGGGAGCCTGCCGGTACGAGAGGAGTCTGTCTCTGAGGCTTTTTCGCGCGCTCGATTTCAGCAAGTCCTCCGTCGACCTTCATCTCCTGAGCCTTTGCTGTGGCAGCAGCCGTTACCAGTGCAGTGGATATCATGAATGCCCTCTTGCCCTGGTCAACGTTACCCTGAGGTTTAGAAGATGACTTGGCATTATCTTTCTTTCCATATCTGCATGCATAAGATATAGCGCCATCCTTGCATGTGCTGATGCAGTCCATACATGCCACGCATCTGCTGAGGTCGATCTGATGCTCCTTCATATTGATGCATGACGCCTTGCACTGCTTGCCGCAGAGGCCGCAGTTGCGGCACTTTTCAGTATCGATCACAGGAGCGAAGACACTGAATCTGGAGAAGAATCCGAGGACTGTTCCCACAGGGCATATGGTGTTGCACCATGTTCTTCCGTGCTTCCATGCGAGAACCGCGACAACTGCGAATGTGACTGCTGCCACTGCGAATGTCGCACCTGACTTCACCCATACCTCAGTGCTGTAGAATGCATAACTTCCTGCCCTCTCTGCTATCCATGCGAAGAAATTGTTTCCGGCCTGATATAATGGAGCGAGGAGGTTTGATGCGATACGTCCGTATGCGCTATAAGGAGCAACGAGGGCAACCAAAGAATGTAGGCCTGCTATGAGTGCGATGATGAACACTGCAAGTACTCCGTATCTGAGCCAGGTCTTTGCCGGTGAGTAAGAGAAACGGAAGCGGTTTTTCTTCTTTGTCTTTCCGTGTATCCATGAGATGATGTCCTGCATCACTCCAAGAGGACAGATTACAGAGCAGTATACTCGTCCGAAAAGGAGGGTCAGTATAAGCAATACTGCCACTACGCCTAAGTTAAGAGCCAGAACAGCAGGAAGGAACTGTACCTTTGCCATCCATCCCAGCCATGCGTGGATTGTTCCTGTGAAATCCAAGAAGAGAAGCGTCACTCCAATGAAGAAGACAGACGCCAGAATGATTCTGATTTTTCGTAGCATATGGTTTTTGTTTAAGGTATGGTATGTCAGTATCGTTTCCGTCATGACATACGTCTGCAAATATACATAAAAAGAGCCTTCCTCAAAAAGGCTCCTTTACAAATTATGTCGTATTTGATACATTAAACGACTTCTTCAGAAACAATCCTGACTTTGTTCGCTACCACCTCATGCAGTATCTTTTCAACTCCCTCTGAATTTGTGTACTTGAATGTTCTGAGACGTCCTGTGACATAGACCGGCGTACCTTTCGTTATTGTACTCAGATCCGGCATGTCCTTGCTTTCCCAGGCTGTTATCTGATGCCAGGTGGTCTCGTTGGCGGCACCGCCGTCCCTTGTCTTGTAAAGGTATTCTGTGACCAAAGAAAAATTGGCAACCATGTTGTCTCCGATGATGTTGGTCCGGACGGTTCCTACCCGGCCCTGGAGTTCGATCTTGTTGATGTGATCCATAAGATTTCCTCTCTTTGATTGTTAATGATTTTCTACCCACATCTTATGCGCACTCGATATGTTGATGCCAAAGTAAAGCAATTCAAGCCGATGCATCACAAAATTTCGTATGATACAAAGAAATGTTTTTCTGTTTTTTATGATCATGTCATTTTTCTTGTAATTCAAATATTTGTTTTATGGCGATAAGATTTTTTTTAGTCTGTCGCCGATTATAAAAAACAGAAAAACATTCGATAAGAAAAGGAAAAACATGACACCGGCTATTTGAAAAATCTTCTGTACGGTTGATATTTGCTATTATAAAAGTAATGGCAGATGGTATATAAGAAGAACGAGAGACATATCCCGGTGTGTCTGGAGTGCGGGGATCAGATCAAGTATGGCCGTACAGACAAGAAATTCTGTTGCGACGAATGCCGGACCAGGAACTATAACGAACGTGCTAAGAAGAGCCGGGTGTTCAAACGGAGGATAATGAATGTCCTTCTCAGGAATTACACGATTCTGGATAATCTTATCAAGGCTGATGCTGATTCCGTGGATCTGATGAATCTTGCATCCATGGGCTTTGTTCCCTCTCTTATGACCTCATACCGTAAATGCGGAAAGCACGATGAATGCAGTTGTTTTGATATAAGGTACATCATGACAAGTACCCGTATATATTCCATATCGAAAATAGAAAACTTTGACTAAATTTGCAGGTTGGTATGGAATTATCACAAAACAAAATAAAGAACATGAAGAAATTACTTATTGCAGGCGCCGCGCTTGCACTTATTACTGGATGCAACATGAAGAATCCGCTTCTTATGGAGTCTGACGCACCGTTCGGGGCTCCTCAGTTCGACAAGATTGAGAATGAACACTATCTTCCTGCATTCGAGGCCGGTATTGCAGAGGCTAAGGCTGAGATTGATGCCATCATCGCTAATGAGGAGGAACCTACTTTTGAGAACACGATCGAGGCAATGGAATATGCCGGAGGTACTCTCAATTCTGTAGCAGGTATCTTTTATGCACTCATGGAGGCACATACCAACGAGCAGATGCAACAGATCGCAGAGCAGATCTCTCCGATGCTTACTGAATACTCCATGTATGTGTCTCTCAATGCAGACCTTTTCGAGAGAGTGAAGGCTGTTTATGAGAAGAGAAACGAACTTGGCCTTGAGAAGGACCAGATGAAACTTCTGGAAGATAACTACAAGAGTTTCGTCCGCGGAGGTGCGAACCTTTCTGACGAGGACAAGGCGCTTTACAGCAAGTGGTCAGAGGAACTTTCTCTCACTACTCTCCAGTTCAGCAAGAATGTTCTTGCTGCAACAAACGCATATGTGCTCAATATCACAGATGAGGCAGACCTTGCAGGACTTCCTGAGTTTGTAAGGACAATGGCAGCCGAGACTGCAGCCGAGAAGGGACTTGAAGGATGGGCGTTCACTCTGGATGCTCCTAGTTACAGTCCTTTCCTCAAGTATAGCGAGAATCGTGAACTCCGTAAGCAGATATGGACAGCCTACAACACAAGGGCTATCGGTGGTGAATTCGACAATACAGAGGTGGTAAGGAAGATTGTAGACCTTAGAATCAAGATCGCTAACATCCTCGGATATGAGACCTATGCTGACTATGCCCTTGAGGAAAGAATGGCGAAGAGCAGGGCTAATGTGACCGAGTTCATCATGAACCTCCTCGAGCCTTCTCTCGAGTTTGCGAGAAAGGACATTGCCGATGTATTTGCTTACGCAAAGAAAAACGGATTCGACGGTGACCGTCTTGAGTCTTGGGACTTCAGTTACTGGTCTGAGCGCTATCAGGAGGCAGAGTATTCTCTCAGCGCAGAGGAACTCAAGCCTTACTTCCAGTTGGAGAGTTGCATTGATGCGGTATTCGGACTTGCTAGCCGTCTTTATGGCATCTCTTTTACAGAACTCGACAATGTTCCTGTATATCACGAGGATGTGAAGGTATATGAGGTTAAGGATACAGACGGAAGCCATCTTGCTCTCTTCTATGCAGACTTCTTCCCTCGCGCAAGCAAGAGAGGTGGTGCATGGATGACTTCTTTCCGCGACCAGAGCATCAAGGACGGTGTGGAGAAGAGACCTTTCATAACCATCGTATGTAACTTCACAAAACCTACAGCAGATGCTCCTGCCCTGATCACACATGACGAACTTACCACTTTCCTTCATGAGTTCGGTCACGCTCTTCACGGAATCTTTGCAGAGGGACGTTATCCGTCACTCACAGGAACAAGCGTAAGCCGTGACTTTGTGGAACTTCCTTCACAGATCATGGAGAACTGGGCATTCGAGCCGGAGTATCTTGACTCATTCGCCAAGCATTACAAGACAGGTGAGCCTATCCCTGCAGAACTCATCGAGAAGATCGTTGCTGCCAAGAACTATCTTGCAGGTTATGCACAGGTACGTCAGTTGCACTATGGATGGCTCGATATGTCATGGCATACACTCACTGAACTTCCTGCAGAAGGAACTGTAGAGTTTGAGACCAAGGCTCTTGCTCCATATGCGATCATGCCTGCTGTTGAGGGTGCTGCATTCTCAGGATCATTCTCACATATCTTCTCCGGCGGATATTCTGCAGGATACTATTCATACAAATGGGCAGAAGTTCTCGAGGCTGACGCATTCTCTCTCTTCAAGGAGAAGGGTATCTTCAATACAGAGGTAGCGGCATCGTTCCGTAAGAACATTCTTTCCAAGGGTGGTGCTGAGGATGAGGCTGTGATCTACCGCAACTTCCGTGGACACGATCCTCAGCCGGAAGCGCTGATGGAGAAACTCGGTCTTACCAAGTAAATTATCCGGATATGAAAATACGGTCCTGCAATTATGCAGGACCGTATTTTTTATATGTATTGTAAAGATTATGCGATCTTGTCCTCTGTCTTAGGAGTCTTGAAGAGAATCATGAACAGGAAGGCAACCACAAGCGCATAGGCGGCGAATGCATACCATGCTGCACTCCAGTTCGGCTCGGCGGCGTTATAAACGAAATGGTTTACCACGACCTGCGCACTGAGGGTTCCTATTGTGGCTCCGATACCGTTTGTCATGAGCATGAAGAGTCCCTGCGCACTGTTCTGGATCTTGGAAGTGGTTCTCATGTTCACATAGAGGGATCCCGAGATGTTGAAGAAGTCAAATGCAACTCCGTAGACAATCATCGAGAGGATGAGCATCCATACTCCTGAACCAGGATCTCCTGCTCCGAATAGTCCGAAGCGGAGAACCCATGCGAACATCGCTATGAGCATCACTTTCTTTATTCCGAAGAGCCTCATTGCCATAGGAATGAGGAGAATGCCGAGGGTCTCGGATATCTGCGAGATGGAGATAAGCGCATTGGCATTACGTGCGCCCCATGTGTCTGCAAATTCAGGAACTTCCTGGAAGTGTGAGATGAACGGATTGGCAAAACCGTTTGTGATCTGAAGGGCAACGCCAAGGAGCATCGAGAATACGAAGAATATGGCCATCTGCCTGTCCTTGAAAAGGCTGAATGCATTGAGACCGAAACGCTCGGAAAGAGTCTGGCCTGCTCCTGCATCCTTGTTGCATGGACACTCAGGAAGAGTGAAGCAATAGAGGAGCATCGCTATTCCGCATATACCTGATACGATGAACTGGTTGTATGTATGCTGGTACTGGATGCCGTCACCGTTTGTCATGAAGTTGACAAAGAGCATTGCAATGATGAAACCTACTGTTCCGAATACTCGGATAGGAGGGAAGTCCTTGACAGTGTCATATCCGTTCCTTTCAAGAATGTTGTATGCTACAGAGTTTGAAAGGGCGATTGTAGGCATGTAGAATGCGACACTGATTGCGTAAAGTCCGAAAAGAAGACCGAATGAAACTTCGCTTCCGGCGCTCATTCCATAAAGTCCGGCTCCAGCCATAGCCGCTCCTGCGATACCGTGGCAGAGTCCCAGAAGTTTCTGTGCCGGGATGAACTTGTCAGCCACTATACCCATGAGGGTCGGCATGAAGATCGAAACTATACCCTGCATTGAATAGAAGATGCCGATTCTTGTCGCCAGTCCGACAGAAGCGAGATAACTTCCCATGGATGTGAGATAGGATCCCCATACTGCCCACTGTAGTATGTTCATTACAATCAGCCTTAGTTTGATTGATTTGTTCATGATTATTGTAGATTTAATGTTATTGCAATGTATCACACAAAGATAAGCGATTTTGAGTAAAAGTTGTTATCTTTGAGGGTTAATTTGATTTGAATGAAATTCGTAAAGACACATAATGACCCGAATTCCGCAGCAAGATGCGGAGTGATCACGACTGATCATGGACAGATAGAGACCCCTATCTTCATGCCTGTGGGTACGGTCGGATCTGTAAAGGGCATATACCATAGAGACCTTAAGGATGATATAAAGGCAGAAATCATTCTTGGTAACACATATCATCTTTATCTTCGTCCAGGTCTTGAGGTTCTCAAGGCGGCAGGAGGACTTCATAAGTTCGAATCATGGGACAGACCTATACTGACTGACAGTGGCGGCTTTCAGGTCTTCTCGTTGAGCCCTATCCGCAAACTTACAGAGGACGGATGCATTTTCCGTTCGCATATAGACGGGTCGAAGCATATCTTCACGCCTGAAAACAACATGGACACGCAGAGAGTCATCGGTGCCGACATCGTCATGGCTCTTGATGAATGCTGCCCTGGCGATGCAGATTATAAGTATGCCAAGAAATCTCTCGCTCTTACACAGAGATGGCTTGAGCGTTGCGTAAAGCATTTCGATGAGACAGAACCTTTGTACGGCTATTCTCAGGCACTTTTCCCTATAATCCAGGGTTGTGTGTATCCTGACCTTCGCCGTGCGGCTGTGGACCATGCTGCCGCCCTCGATCGCGAGGGATATGCCATCGGAGGCCTGGCAGTCGGCGAACCGACCGAGAAGATGTATGAGATGCTCGAGGTCGTATGCCCGATACTTCCGGAGGATAAGCCACGTTACCTCATGGGTGTAGGTACTCCGGCGAACCTTCTTGAAGGAATAGCCCGCGGTGTGGACATGTTCGACTGTGTGATGCCGACACGCAACGGACGCAACGGAATGCTGTTCACATGGGACGGCATCATGAACATGAAGAACAAGAAATGGGCGGATGACTTCTCGCCTCTCGATCCGAAGGGTACCTCATTTGTAGACCATGCATATACAAAGGCCTATGTCCGCCATCTTTTTGAAGCAGGAGAGATATTCGCAGGACAGATAGCCAGCGAACATAACCTTGCCTTCTATCTTGACCTTGTGCGTGAGGCACGCAAGCATATCAAGGAAGGTGACTTCAAGGCATGGAAGGATGAGACGGTTCGCAGGATAACAACCAGACTTTAGAAGAAATGGAGTTTGACCTCAGACCAAAGAAACTGGACGTTTACATCGTCAGGAAGTTCATCACCACTTTCTTTGTGGCGTTGATCCTCATCATCGGTATTGTCATAATCTTCGACATCAGTGAGAAGATCGACAATTTCGTTGAGAAGGAAGCGCCGCTGCGGGCCATAGTATTCGATTACTATGTGAATTTTGTGCCGTATTTCATGAATATGTTCAGTCCCTTGTTCGTATTCATCACTGTGATATTCTTCACCTCGAAGATGGCATCCGATTCCGAGATAGTTGCCATACTCTCTTGTGGAGTGAGTTTCCACAGGATGATGGTCCCGTATATATTCTCCGCGGCCTTGATTGCTCTCTTTTCATTGACTCTCAATCTGTTCGTGATTCCGGACTCCAACAAGGAGAGGATTGCCTTTGAGACTAAGTATGTGAAGGACAAGACCAAGAATGTAGGACGCAACGTCCATTATCAGATATCTCCGGGTGAATTTGCCTTTGCGGAATCATTCAGTTCCTGGAACAATACGGCCTATCGTTTTACATTGGAGAAGATAAAGGACAACAGACTGGTCTCAAAGATAACGGCAGAGACAGCGGTATATGATACTACAAGAAAAGTCTGGCAACTCAAGAAATACTTCATCCGCGACTACAACGAAGACCTTACGGACAATCTTCGCAGCGGACAGCAGTTGGATACGACCCTTGCGCTTTCTGTGGATGACTTCTATTGGAATCCTGAGTCGGTCGAGACTTATAACTATTTCGAACTGAACGATCTGATCGAACTCCAGAAGATGAGGGGAGATGCCAATGTCAAATATTCCCTCATCCAGAAGAATAACCGATTCGCCCTTCCGTTCTCTGCCTTCATTCTGACCATAATGGGCGTTGCCCTTTCATCCAAGAAACGCAGAGGAGGTATCGGATGGAATATCGGAGCCGGTATTGCCCTGGCCTTCACTTATATCCTGTTCATGAAGTTCAGTGAGATGTTTGTCTATACGGACTCCCTCCCTCCTGCTGTAGCCCTGTGGCTTCCGAACATAGTCTTCACGGTTGTGTCTGTCGTACTCTACCGGCTTGCTCCGAAGTAAAGCAGACAATATATAAATCAGCCCCTGCAGATGTCTGCAGGGGCTGATTTATATATGTCGTAAGGGATTAGTCTACGAAGACATTCCAACCGAAGATATCTTCGATTTCACCACGCTGGATTGCCTTGATGTAGTTGTAAAGTACAAGTGACTTAGGACCGCACTGACCGTCTCCATATGTGTAGACTGTCTCTTCTTCAGACTCGAGGAACGGCTTATCCACGAGTTTGTGGACCGGAGTGATCACTACTGCTGTTCCGCATTCTCCCACTTCGTCGAATGTACCGAGTTCGTCGACATGGACTGGTCTTCTTTCAACTCCCATTCCAAGGTGGGCCGCAACTGTCTCAAGGGACATGTTGGTGATGGAAGGAAGGATGGAGTCAGACTTAGGAGTGATGTATGTGTTTCCCTTGATGGCAAAGAAGTTCGATGAGTTGAACTCGTCGATATATGTCTTTGTTGCAGGATCGAGGTAAAGTACTGCCTTGTAACCCTGCTCGTGTGCTACGTTGAGGGAGTAGAGTGAACAAGCGTAGTTTCCGCCGACCTTGAATGAACCTGAGCCGTTAGGCGCGGCTCTGTCATAGTTTCTCGCGATCACTACGTCCACAGCATCAAGTGCGCCTCCTACATATGCTCCTACAGGCGAACAGAGGAGGAGGAAAGTGCTCTCCTTCGAAGACTGTACTCCAAGTTGCGGGTTTGTACCGATGAGTGTAGGACGGAGATAGAGTGATGCTCCGGACTCTTCGTAAGGAGGGAGGAAATCAATGTTCTCAAGTACAGCCTTCTTGCAGATCTCGACAAACATCTCCACAGAAGGAGCCTCGATTCCCAGGTATTTTGCAGATCTGATGAGACGTTTTGCATTTTCCTCAGGTCTGAACAATCTGATTCTTCCATCCTTGCCTCTGAAAGCCTTGAGACCTTCGAAGCACTCGATGGCATAGTGGAACGCTCCGCAGAAAGAACTTACCTTTACGTAGTCGTCAGTAAGGCTTTCTACAGGTGACCATTCGCCGTTCTTGAATGTTGTTGAGAGGATTGTGTTAGTCTTTGTGTAGGAAAATGTAAGGTTGCTCCAGTCAATGTTTGCCATGATTCTATCAGATTAGTATTTCAAATAATTGATTATTCTCGTTTATGTATTCATATTGGACTCCGTGTGCATCCATCCTTTTGATGAGTGGCTCGAAGTCTTCCTTTGCAGCAAGTTCGATACCGATGAGTGCTGGACCAAAGTTCTTGTTGGTCTTCTTTATATACTGTATGTGTACAAGGTCGTCAGAAGGTCCGATGACATTGTTTATGAACGAAACTACTGCTCCGGATTTCTGCGGGAAATTCACAATAAAGTAGTGCTTGAGACCTTCATAGAGAAGAGACTTCTCTCTGATCTCCTCCATTCTTGTGATGTCGTTGTTGCTTCCGCTGATGATGCATGCTACCTTCTTTCCTTTTATCTTGTCAGCGTAGAATCTAAGTGCTGCGGGAGCGAGGGCTCCTGCGGGCTCTACAACGATAGCACTCTTGTTGTACATCTGGATGATCATGGTACATACCGCACCTTCAGGAACGATGACTATGTCATCAAGTACCTCCTTGCACACCTCATATGTCTTTGCTCCAGCCTTCTTGACTGCCGCTCCGTCCACAAACTTGTCTATCTCTTCAAGTTCGATAGGACCGCCGTTCTCAATAGCCGCCTTCATGCATGGAGCACCTCCCGGTTCCACGCCGATGATCTTTGTTTCAGGAGACATTGCCTTTATATACGATCCGAGGCCAGATGCGAGTCCGCCTCCTCCGATAGGTACGAAGATATAGTCCAGAGTGTCAGTGGTCTGGCTTAGGATCTCCTTTCCGATAGTGCCTTGGCC
Source organism: Candidatus Cryptobacteroides sp. (assembly GCA_045644485.1). GTDB lineage: Bacteria > Bacteroidota > Bacteroidia > Bacteroidales > UBA932 > Cryptobacteroides. The sequence goes on from JAZRGY010000105.1 coordinate 10,303, forward strand.
TTCCATCACCTTCGGATCATCGAACGGAGGTATGAAGGTCTTTCCGTTTTCTTCAGCATATTTGATCGCTGCAGAGTTTGCTGCGTCAAATGTGTCTCCGGTGAGGACAATTTCAATGAACTCCCTGCCGAACATCCTGACCTGCTCGATCTTCTGTTTCGGAGTGGTCACAGGCATGAAGATGGAACCCATTATCTTGAGTTTGCTGCATGAGAATGCGACTCCCTGTGCGTGGTTTCCTGCGCTGGCACACACAATTCCGTTCTTGAAGGATTCTGCCGAGAGCGAGCGGATCATGTTGTATGCACCCCTGATCTTGTAGGACCTGACTATCTGCAGGTCTTCTCTTTTCAGGTATACCTCGGCATCATAGATGTCGGAGAGGTTGTTGTTCTTCTTGAAAGGCGTGGGTTCAAGAATCTCCGAAAGCACAGTGGCTGCATGGTCAATTGCCTCGGTTGTAGGGATGTACTTGTTGTTGTTCATTTTGTAATGAATTTAAATCGTATTTCGATTTATGCCTCAAAATTATAATTAAAATCGTTCAAATCCTAATGACTCGACATTATTGTGTCGTCTAGTCCATCATGATCAGTGCTATTGACCTGTGGCTGAAAGTCAGTTTTATATGGTCCTGATCCGCTCTGTTGAGGGTGGCTTTCCACCAATTGTCGAATATGACAGCGTCTGTGGGCCATTTCAGTCCCTCCGATCTGATACGTAGACTGTTGTCCGGACTGAATATGGATACCCTCCTGCCTTCTCCGCAGTCCATCTCGAAAGTATCTGTCGCTGCAAATATTGTAGCATGGTCCGAGATCATCTCAACGTTTATTCCCATTCCTTCCAGGTCATATGTCCTTGCGTATTCCATCAGCAGGGATATGTTTCCTATCGTATGGTCCTCTCTCTCTCCTGTCGCTCCAATGATATATATCTGCGATATTCCTTCTACATTCTCAATGGCCCATTTGAAGGCCTTGGTCTGGTCGTTGTTTTCCTGTTCGTCGATCTGCACTATTATCCCTTCATGCCTTTTCCGCAGTGTCGGAGAGAGTGAGTCCATGTCCCCGACCACCACGTCCGGAAGTCTCTTTTCTCCGAAGATTGATATGCTGTTCCTCAGAAACTTCTGCAGTGCACCGTCACAACAGATCAGAAAGTCAGCGGACCTTATGAGGTAACGCGGATACTCTGATTTCGGGAATCTTCCGTCGCAGATTATGACTACGGTCTTATGCATGTTTTCCGGTTATCTGAGATGATGTTCCTTGTGTAGTGCCATATGACTGTGGGTCTCTGAACCCTATCAGGAAGTCTTTTACGGCCATTCTCTTCTTTCCAGCCAACTGAAGTTCAGTTACGGATATCGCTCCGTCCGCAGTAGATATCGCGAGGTAGTTCTTTCCGTCTGAAAGCACTGTGCCCGGTTCGGCGTCGCTCCGTCCGCATGCTAAGAGCATGGCTGCATACTCTTCTCCAGTCACCTTGATGGTCCTGTATATCTTCATCTGAAGTGTCTTGTCGTCCTTTGTGAGTTCTGTGAAGGCTGCAGGATATGGGCTCAGACCTCTTATGAGGTTGTAGATATCCTTTGTCTTGCCGTTCCAGTCTATGTGGCAGAGTTCACGTGTGATCTTCGGTGCAGGTCTAAGAATCTCAGAACCCTGTATGAAACTTCTCTGCACTCGGAGTTCCACATTGTTCTCTACGATTGCCTCGACAGTGTTGACAACGAGTTTTGATCCGAGTTCCATGAGTTTGTCATGCACTTCCCCTACAGTCTCGTCCGGTTCTATCCTGCAGTCGTATCTGTACATGATTCCTCCTGTGTCCATGCCGTCGTCTATCATGAATGTGGTCACACCTGTGGTCTTGTCACCGTTTATGACTGCCCAGTTGATAGGTGCTGCACCACGGTACTGAGGAAGAAGGGCCGCATGGAGGTTGAATGTACCGAGTTTCGGCATCTCCCATACGACCTTAGGGAGCATTCTGAATGCCACCACGACAAACAGGTCTGCCTTCCATGCCTTCAGAGCCTCGAGGAATTCCGGATCCTTGAGCGAAAGCGGCTGAAGGACAGGAATGTTATGCTCGACAGCGTATTTCTTTACAGCGCTTTCGTTCACCTTCAGACCTCGACCGCTTGCCTTGTCGGCTACAGTCACGACTCCTACTATATTATATCCGTTCTTTATGAGTTCGTCCAGTGGTGCAACCGCAAATTCCGGCGTACCCATGTAGACGATGCGGGTCTTCTTAAACATATCCATTATCTTGGTCTTTATCTTTCTGTATACGCTCTTTATCGAATCCATATTGAAGAATGTGGAGTCGTTGATGGCCTTCCATGTGAGGAAAAGTCCTGTTGGGAAGAGTACGTAACTTGAGGAGAACACTCCGATGAACGGATCCACTGCACCGTCTCTGGCCAGTTTTGTTCCTGCGATGTCGATTACATAGTATGCGACAAAGAACAATACCGAGATGATGGCTGATCCTCCCAGTCCTCCTTTTCTTATGATCGCTCCCAGAGGTGCTCCGATAAAGAAGAAGATGAAACATGCTATGGCAAGAGCGAATTTCTTATACACTTCGATATCTATGAGCCTCAGGGTGTAAGTGTTGTGATATCTTTCCCTAGAGTACGTTTGCAGGGACATGCGGATGTCTTCTGCATTCTTTATGGCTGTCCTTACGGACTCTATCTCGTCGTCTATATCTTTCCAACTGTTGATGTCCTCTCTGACAAAAGCCGTTGTAGGGACTTTCTTCGATGCTGTGTCAAGTTGGGAATTGTATCTTAATGCTCTTGAATGGTTCAATGACGAGATGTTTTTTGCCTTTTCTTCTGCATTGATGACTCCGATGGAGTCTTCGCTATGATGCAGTTGCTTGAGATTCATGGACTTTACCTGGTCGTTGAATCTGCTGGAGTCGGATTTCTGGAAAGCGTAGTTTTCCAGAGGTATGATCAGTTCCTGCCTGTGGAAGTCGATCTTCTGGAACTGGAGGGTCGTATCCCTGTATTTCCTGTCGTTGGTCTCCTCATAGTTGGAACCGTCGAACATGATGAATGACAGATATGACTTGTCTCTCGACATCTTCATCATTGCAGAGTCCGCAAGTGTGAGACTGGTGTTTCCCTTGTTGCCGGTATGGTTATAGACCATGACTCCATGCATGATGCCGGTCTCGTCATTACGTTCGTCCACTCGCAGGATATAGCCTTCAATACCGTTGTAGAATGTCTTTGTCGGAATCTTTATCTCATCCTTGGTCTTTCCGATATCCTCCCTCAACTGGTATATCTTGTTGTATGCGACAGGGATGAGGTCATTGGAGACAAAGAATGCTCCGATGCTGATGATGAAACATGCAAAGGCGAGTGGAATCAGCATCCTTTGCAGAGATATTCCTGCGGCCTTGATTGCCAGGAGTTCGTTGTTCTCTCCCAACTGTCCGAGGGTCATCATCGATGCCAGGAGGGTTGCAAGAGGAAGGGACAGGGGAAGCATAGTGATGCATCCCCATCCCAGGAATTCCATTATTATCTTGAAACTGAGTCCTTTACCGACGAGTTCGTCGATATAGAGCCAGAGGAACTGCATCATTAGAATGAATACGACGACCAAAAGGATCGCTACAAACGGTCCTATGAAAGACTTCAGTATGAATTGGTCTAATTTCTTCATTCTGCTGCAGGGTATCCGATTACCTTGTGGCTGCTTCAACAAGTTTTGCAAGAGCATCCTTCAGGCCCTCGACAGACTTACCGCCTGCTGTAGCAAGGCCTGGCTGTCCGCCGCCACCTCCGAGGATGAGTTTTGCCGCCTCGCGTACGTCAGTACCTGCATTCTTGCCTGCCTTTACGAGATCCTCTGAGTACATTGCCAGGAGTTGTGGCTTGCCTGCAGTCTCGAATGCCGCAACGATAGCGAACTTCTCTGTTTCCTTCTGGAGCATGAATGCCGCATTCTTGAGCATGGTCGGATCCATAGGTGTGTCGATTTCCACGAGGTTGATGCCGTTCACCTCCTTGGCCATTCCTTTGAGACTTGCCTTGAGTGCGACTGTCTTCTCCTTTGCGATCTCTTCCATCTGCTTCTTGTAGGCCTCGTTCTCCTCAACCATCTTTCTGATGGCACCGGCAAGGTCCGGAACATTGTTGAAGAACGCCTTTGCTGTGTGGATAGTCTCTGCCATCTCGTCTACAAGAGTCTCGGCATGGACACCGGTAACAGCCTCGATACGACGGACTCCGGCAGCGATTGCTGACTCAGATACGAGTCTGAAGAAACCGATGCGTCCGGTTGCTGAAGCGTGTGTACCACCGCAGAGTTCGCAGGAACCTCCGAACCTGACCACTCTCACCTTGTCTCCATACTTCTCTCCGAAGAGTGCCATTGCACCCATCTCCTGAGCCTCTTCCATGGTCGCGCCACGATTCTCGTCAAGAGGGTAGTTGGCCCTGATGAGGGCGTTCACACGTCTTTCCACGAGCCTGATCTGCTCGTCATTGAGTTTCTCGAAATGTGAGAAGTCGAAGCGGAATGACTTGTCACTTACATATGATCCCTTCTGCTCCACATGGGTTCCGAGTATTTCGCGGAGTGCCTGGTGGAGAAGGTGGGTTGCAGTGTGGTTGTTTTCGATCTGGATTCTTCTCTCAGTGTCCACGTGCAGGCTGAAACTTTCTGTGCAGTCTGCAGGAATGCGCTCCGCAACATGGATGGTGAGGTTGTTTTCCTTGATTGTATTGACGATGTTGATCTTCTCGCCGCTTTCTGAAAGGATGTATCCGGTATCTCCTACCTGACCTCCCATCTCAGCGTAGAACGGAGTACGCTCGAACACGAGTTGATACATGGTCTTGTTCTTTGCCTTTACTGTGCGGTGACGTGTAAGTTGCACGCCTTCGAGGTCTGTATAGTCATAACCGAGGAACTCGATGTTGTCGCAGTGAGTGAACTCCACCCAGTCACCTGACTCGATGGCAGTGGCGTTGCGTGCCCTGTCCTTCTGTTTCTGGAGTTCGGTCTGGAAGCCTTCAAGGTCGATTCTGTATCCTTTCTCAGATGCGATGAGTTCAGAGAGGTCGATCGGGAATCCGAATGTGTCGTAAAGGACGAATGCGTCCTCTCCTGAAATTACTTTAGTCTCTGCTGATTTTGCCATGATGTTGTCCATCAGGCGGATGCCTCTGTCAAGAGTGCGGAGGAAAGCCATTTCCTCCTCCTTTATCACGCGCTCGATAAGGGTCTGCTGCTTTACAATCTCCGGATAGAATTCACCCATATCGTCTACCAACTGACTGACAAGGCGGCAGAGGAAAGGCTCGTTGAATCCGAGGAAAGTATATCCGTAACGAACTGCGCGACGGAGGATTCGACGGATCACGTAACCTGCTTTCACGTTGGAAGGCAACTGGCCGTCTGCAATCGAGAAACTGATGGCGCGGATATGGTCTGCGATTACGCGCATTGCAATATCCTCTTCAGTCGTGTTTCCGTATTTGTGTCCTGAAAGTTCCTCGATCTTTGCGATCATGCCGGTGAATACGTCTGTGTCGTAGTTTGACTTCTTGCCCTGAAGGGCCATGCAGAGACGCTCGAAGCCCATTCCTGTATCCACATTCTTGTTAGGGAGAAGTTCGAGTTCTCCGCTTGCCTTACGGTTGTACTGCATGAACACGTTGTTCCATATCTCGATCACGAGGTGGTGGTCCTTGTTTACAAGAGATGCACCTGGTACAGCAGCCCTTTCTTCGTCGCTGCGCAGGTCGATATGGATCTCGGAGCATGGTCCGCAAGGACCTGTATCTCCCATTTCCCAGAAGTTGTCCTTCTTGTTTCCGAGGAGTATGCGGTCTTCAGGGAGGTGCCTCTTCCATGCTTCCATCGCCTCTGTGTCGAGTTTTGTACCGTCGGCCTCCGAACCCTCGAACACTGTCGCATAGAGTCTGTCCTTGTCGAGTTTGTATACCTCGGTCAGGAGTTCCCATGCCCAGTCGATGGCCTCGTCCTTGAAATAGTCTCCGAAACTCCAGTTTCCGAGCATCTCGAACATCGTGTGGTGATAAGTGTCACGGCCTACTTCTTCAAGGTCGTTGTGCTTTCCGCTTACTCGGAGACACTTCTGGCTGTCAGCAACCCTCTTCCATTTGGCAGGGCTGTTGCCGAGGAACCAGTCCTTGAACTGATTCATTCCGGCGTTGGTGAACATGAG
>JAZRGY010000106.1:0-38136 GCA_045644485.1 Candidatus Cryptobacteroides sp.
AGAGACAGGACATCCTGTGTACGACCGTGTAGTAGAGTCCTTGAGCGTGCCAGTCCTCGCTGCAAACGCAATCCGCACAGACGACGGACAGCCTTATTTCCAGGAGTATGTGACAGTCAGGAGACATGGACTGAAATTTACTATCATCGGCTTCACCAATCCTAATATCAAGAATGCATATGCTCCAGAACTTTGGGAGGGAATGGACTTTATGTCCCTGATTCCTGATTTCACCCAGAATGTCGTGGACCGTATCAGGGCTAAGGAGAATCCTGATGTGGTGATAGTGGCGATACATTCAGGTGCAGGTCGTGGCGACGGTTCTCAACTCGAACAGCAGGGTCTTGACCTTTTCCAGAGTCTGAAGGGAGTAGACCTCATCGTTTCTTCACATGACCACAGGGCGAATGCCTTCCAGAATGAATCCATGGCCTTTGTGAACACCGGAAACTATTGTTCGAATCTTGGATATTGTACCCTTACCCTGAAAGTTGAGGATGGAGAAGTCGTAAGCAGAAACATATCTGCAGAACTTAGACCACTCGACAAGGATAAGGTACATAAGGAGATGCAGGAGCATTTCCGTCCGGACTTCGAGGCTGTAAAGGCTTATACTACAAGAGAAGTCGGTGAGGTCAGAATGGATCTGAATGCGACAGATGCCCTCAGAGGAATGTCAGATTATCTTAATCTTCTCCATACCGTATGTCTGGATGCTTCTGATGCCCAGATATCCTTTGCTTCACCTCAGTCGGTGAATATGTCCATTAAGGCAGGAATGCTGGTGTATAATGACCTCTTTACCCTCTATTCCTATGAGAATCAACTCTATGTGGTGAAGATGACAGGAAAGGAGATAAAGACATATCTTGAACATTCGTATGACGGATGGATCAATACCTTGGACCGTTCTCAGGACCATCTTCTCAAGATGAGGAGCATGAAGAATCCGCGTTTCGGACGTGAGATGTGGTTCTTTGCCGGTTCTGCATCGAATATGGATTCTGCAGGTGGACTTGTGTATGATGTCGATGTGACCAAGCCTTTCGGACAGCGCATCATCATCCGTTCTATGGCGGATGGAAGTGCATTTGACGAGTCAGCAGAGTATAAGGTTGCCATGAACTCGTATCGTGCCCTCGGCGGCGGAGACCTTCTGAAGAAGGCAGGTGTAGATAATGTAGATGGAAGAACAGCAGGCATTTATCCGGACATCAGGACTCTTATCAATGATTATATAGTGGAGCATACTCCGGTGGACCAGGCTATGGTCGGTGACAAGACTATTATCGGTCAGTGGCAGTTTGTTCCTGAGGGTAAGGCGAAGAGGGCCCTGGACAAGGATATGAAACTTATGTTTTCATGGGGAAGATAAAATAAGAATAAATACAAACTGAGTAATATATGAAACTTAAGAAGTTTATCATTGGTGCCGCTTTTATTGCAGGTGCCGTTGCATGCAGCAGGACTGCAAAGGTCGCTCCTGCGATTCCTTACGATGCTTCTGTGGAGGCGAAGGTGGAGAAGGTCCTTAAGGGAATGACTTTGGAGGAGAAGATAGGTCAGATGACCCAGATCGCCATCACATCAGTGGCGAGAGGAACTGAACTTACTGCGGCTGGAGATTCTATCCTCCGCACATATAAGGTCGGATCGGTTCTCAATACTCCTGGTGATATAGCCCAGACTCCGGCTGATTATGAGAAACTGATTGCGGAGATCAACCGTATATCGATAGAAGAGACAGGTATCCCTACTCTTTATGGTCTGGACCATATCCACGGTACATCATATGTGCTCGGCGGTACATTGTTCCCACAGGAAATTGCGATTGCCGCTACATTCAATCGTGAGCATGCCTATAATATGGGCAAGGTTACCGCTTATGAAAGCCGTGCGGCAAATGTTCCTTGGACATTCTCTCCGACTATGGACCTTGGAAGAAATCCTGCATGGTCACGTATGTGGGAAAGTTTCGGTGAAGATACATATGTAAATGCTCAGATGGCAGTCGCAGAGGTCCGTGGAATGCAGGGTGACGATCCTAACCATGTGGGTCCGTACAATATAGCGGCTTGTGCAAAGCATTTCATGGGTTATGGTGTTCCTGTTTCAGGTCAGGACCGTACTCCTTCATCGATTGCGGCATCTGAACTTCGTGAAAAGCATTTCGAGCCTTTCAAGGAGGCTATGCAGGCAGGTGCGCTGTCTATCATGGTAAACTCTGCGAGCAACAATGGCCTTCCTTTCCATGCAAATACGGAACTTCTCACCAAATGGGTGAAGGAGGAACTTAATTGGGACGGAATGATAGTTACCGACTGGGCCGACATCAACAATCTTTATACACGCGAGCGTGTGGCATCCTCTCTCAAGGAGGCTGTCAAGATTTCAGTAAATGCCGGTATCGATATGTCGATGGTGCCATATAACTGTCAGTTCGCGATCGATCTCAAGGAACTTGTTGAGGAAGGTGAGGTGTCGATGGAGCGTATTGATGATGCTGTGCGTCGTGTCCTTCGTCTTAAGGTCCGTCTCGGTCTTTTCGACCAGCCTGATACAAGACTTGCCGATTATCCGGAGTTTGCAAGTGAAGACCATCAGCGTATGGCTTATGAGGCAGCATTGGAGTCTCAGGTTCTTCTCAAGAACAACGGTATACTTCCTTTGAGAAGGAACCTCCGTATTCTCCTTACAGGTCCTAATGCCAATTCGATAAGGACCCTTAACGGAGGATGGTCATATACATGGCAGGGCCATGGTGCATCGATTCCTGAGTTCACTGACAAGTATAATACGATATATGAGGCATTGTCGGAGAAGTTTGAGAACCTTACATATGTTCCGGGTGTTGAGTACAATCTCGCTGGTACCAACTGGAAGTTCGACGAAGATACCGGAATCAAAGAGGCTGTGCGTGCCGCAAGGAAGTCTGATGTAATCATTGCCTGCATCGGAGAAAATACATATTGTGAGACTCCTGGAAATGATGTGGATATGAATCTTTCTGCAAACCAGAAGAAACTCGTGGAGCAGTTGGCTGCTACAGGTCGTCCTGTCATCCTTATCCTTAACGGAGGTCGTCCTCGTATCATCAATGATATCGAGCCACTTGCTACAGCAGTTGTAGATGTTCTTCTTCCTGGTAATTTCGGAGGTGATGCTCTTGCTGCCCTTCTTAGCGGTGAGGAGAATTTCAGCGGAAAACTTCCGTTCACTTATCCTAAATATGTAAACAAATTCGCTGTCTATGATTACAAGCCTTCAGAAAGTCAGGGAATGATGGCTGGTTCATATAACTACAATGCTGTCATGGATATTCAGTGGCCTTTCGGACACGGAATGAGTTATACTGCATTCAAGTATTCGAACATGACAGTCTCTGCTCAGGAGTTCGATTCTGATGATGTTCTTAAGGTTACCGTAGACGTGACAAATGTGGGTGAGCGCGCAGGAAAGGAGAGTGTGCTTCTTTACTCTTCAGACCTTTTCGCAAGTTCTATTCCTGATGTACGTCGTCTCCGTGCATTTGACAAGGTGGATCTTGCTCCTGGCGAGACCGTTACCGTTGAACTTGAAGTGACTGCCAAGGATCTTGCATTTGCAAACTACTACGGCAAGTGGACTCTTGAAGAGGGTGATTTCATCCTTTCTGTCGGCGATCTCAGTCAGAAGGTTACCTGCACTGAAACCATCGTCTGGGACGAACCTAACATTGATTAGTCCACATTCTCATCCTGAGAGTAAACGAAGGATCTTTAACAAATTGAAATATGAAAGTACAGATAGTAAATAAGTCTGAGCATCCTGTTCCAACGTATGCTACAGAGAAATCTGCAGGTATGGACCTCAAGGCAAATATTGATGAGCCGATCACTCTTGGCCCTCTGGAACGAGCCATGGTCCCTACAGGTCTGTCCATAGCCCTTCCGGATGGGACAGAGGCTCAGGTGAGACCGCGAAGTGGCCTGGCTGCAAAGCATGGTATTTCAGTGCTGAATGCTCCGGGAACCATAGATGCGGATTATCGTGGTGAGATCAAGGTTATTCTTGTAAATCTTTCCAATGAACCTTTTGTGGTCAATCCTGGTGAGAGGATAGCACAGATGGTGGTTGCGCGTTATGAGAAGGTCGAGTGGGATGAGGTTGAGATCCTCGACGAGACCAAACGTGGAACCGGTGGTTTTGGTTCGACAGGACGTTAGTATGCAGATAATAGATATTTATAACAAATTCAAGGAGTGCGGCTCGGTAACCACCGACAGCCGCACTCTTAAGGGTGGGGAAATGTTCTTCGCCCTGAAGGGAGAGAACTTTGACGGAAACGAATATGCCTTGAAGGCTTTGGAGTCAGGTGCGGCCTATGCTGTGGTCAATGCTTCTTCAGAAGTCGGAACGGCTTGTGCCTCTGGGAGTCTTGCTTCCGAGATTCAGGACCGTCTGGTCGTCGTTGAGGATACATTGAAGACTCTTCAGGAACTGGCAAGATGGCACAGGTCCATGACTTTTGTAGATGGAAAACCTTTGACAGTCATTGCATTGACAGGTACGAATGGAAAGACTACAACCAAGGAACTTATCCGTACGGTCCTTTCCGTAAAGTACAATGTAACCGCTACGGAAGGTAATCTGAACAACAGCATCGGAGTACCTCTGACCCTTCTTAAGATAAATGGACAGACTCAGATAGCAGTCGTGGAGATGGGGGCAAGCCATCCGGGTGATATAAAGGAACTTGTGGATATAGCCCTTCCTAATTATGGACTCATAACCAATGTCGGCAGGGCCCATCTTCTAGGCTTCGGAAGTTTCGAAGGTGTCATGGCAACAAAGGGTGAACTGTATGACTATCTTCGCAGGACATCCGACAGGATATTCCTTAATGCTGATAATCCTTATCTCTGCCGTATGGCGTCGGAGCGCAATCTTCAGAGCGATCCTGAACGCCCTTATTCTCTGGTCATTCCTTATGGTGTAGAGTATCAGGGTTGTACCGTGCTTCCTTCGGATGCAGACCATCCTTATCTTCGGATGCTGGTTGCAGGGCAGGATGATGCGAAGCCTTGCTATGAAGTGGATACCAATCTTGTCGGGTCATACAATGCTGACAATGTGATGGCAGCCATTGCTGTAGGTCGCCATTTCGGCGTGTCTATGGAAGATGCCATAAATGCCATAGAGGCTTATGTGCCTTCAAATAATCGTTCTCAGATGACAAGAACGGAGCGTAATGTGCTGATTGTAGATGCATATAATGCAAATCCGTCGAGCATGGAGGTCGCTCTGGATAATCTTTCATCTGTGGTTTCAGAGAATAAGGTTGCCTTGCTTGGCGATATGCTGGAACTTGGAGATGATTCACATTCCCTGCATAAGGATGTTGTGGACAGGCTTCTGTCCATGAATCTGTCTCTTGTCTGTCTGGTAGGAAAGGAGTTCTCTTCGGTCTGTGCCGGTGTGGAGGGGGTTCACTGCTTTGATACTTCAGATGCTCTGGCATCGTGGCTTGAAGCAAATCCTGTTGCAGGCGCTACTGTGCTTGTCAAGGGTTCGCGTGGAACAAGGATGGAGAAAGTGATACCAGTGCTTTAGCGACGGTGTCTGAGATATTTCGTGAGGCGACTTCGGAACGCATTGCGTATTCGAGGTCGCTTTCGTTTTGAGGACGTGGACCGATGGGATATACCCCTCTCAGTCTGCTTTCTTTCAGACCTGTATCATCAAGGTCGACTATTCCTGCGATAGCGATGACCGGTATGGATTGCCTTTCCGCCCTTTCCACTATACCGGAGATTACCTTCCCTCTTGCGCTCTGACTGTCTATCTTTCCTTCTCCTGTGATTATTAGGTCTGCTCCGCAGATGGTTCTGTCGAAATCTATCGTGTCGAGGACCATGTCGATGCCTCTTTGAAGTCTCGCTCCAAGGAGTGCGTGGAATGCTCCTCCTAGGCCTCCTGCTGCTCCAGAACCCTTTATTGTACAGAGGTCTGTGCCGAAGTCCTTTGTAATGATTCTGTTGAGGTTCTGCATTCCGTTTTCCAAGATTGCGATATCTTCCGGAGTTGCTCCCTTCTGCGGTCCAAAGACCGCAGCGGCCCCTTCAGGGCCGCAGAACGGGGTGTCTACGTCGCATGCTATGATGAATTCCGAGTCTGTCAGTTCCTGCGGGACTTTGCTGATATCTATGTGCGCGATCATTCCTGTCTTGCCTCCGCACAATCCTGTGACCGGCATTCCATCCTTATCCCTGAATAGGAATCCCAAGGCTTCAAGCATTCCTGTGCCTCCGTCATTTGTAGCGCTGCCACCTATTCCTACGATGAATCTTCTGCATCCTTTCCGCAAGGCATCCAGAATCATTTCTCCTGTGCCGTATGTTGATGTAAGCAAGGGATTGCGCTCCGAAGGGAGGAGCAAAGGGAGACCTGATGCCTGAGACATTTCCATGATGGCAGTCATCTGTCCTGATCTTTCAGCGATTCCGTATGCCGCTTCGATTCTTCTGCCTAATGGGTCTGAGACAGTTATCTTCTCCATATGGCCGCCCAGTGCTCTTGTCAGCGTTGCTGAGGTCCCTTCTCCTCCGTCTGCTATTTCCAAGGGTACAGTATCACAGTCCGGTAGTACGGACTTTATTCCTGCTGTCACTGCATGTGCAACCTCCAGGGATGATAGCGATCCCTTGAACGAATCTGATGCTATGATGATCTTGCCCATGATGCAAATATACAAAAAAAAGAGACTCTTTTAGAGTCTCCTTGGTAGTCGGTAGGGGAATCGAACCCCTATTGCAAGATTGAGAATCTTGAGTACTAACCGTTATACGAACCGACCGTTTTATCGTTTGGGATTGCAAAGGTAGTACTTTTTTCTTACAATCCAAATTTTTCTTGAACTTTTTTCAAAATTACTTCAAAAAAACGAAAAATACAGCCATTATCAGGCAGAAGAATGCTGCAAAATGGTTCCACTGCAGGCTTTGGCCCTTGAACATTACCATTGCAACAAGGGTGAATACAGTCAGTGAGATCACTTCCTGAATGACCTTGAGTTGCATCAGATTGAACGGGCCTCCGTTGTCGATGAAGCCGATTCTGTTAGCGGGAACCTGAGCGCAGTATTCGAAGAAGGCTACAGCCCATGAAAACAGGATGACTGCTATGAGAGGCCAACTTGAAGAAATCTTCATTTCCTGAAGTTTGAGGTGGCCGTACCAGGCAAATGTCATGAATACATTTGATACTATAAGAAGAAGTATTGTCCAGATTGCTTTCATGTCGTCTAGAATTTTCGGGCTGCAAAAGTAATATTTAATTTGTAAATCCTGCCATAAAACTTTAATTTTGCATGTTTGTGTATGTCCTTGTGAGGAAGGAAGGAGTCCTGACAAGGTATCTCATAAGAATAAATTTAACATTATATATATGACTCTGATAAAATCCATTTCAGGTATCCGCGGAACCATCGGCGGAAATCCGGGCGAGGCACTGACTCCGCTGGATATTGTGAAATTTACATATGCATATTGCGTGAAGATGAAGGAACGTCGTCCTAAGGGAGAGGGTGAGAGATATAAGGTGGTCGTAGGAAAGGATGCACGTCTTTCCGGAGATATGGTCGAGCAGTTGGTATGCGGAACATTGGTCTCATGCGGAGTTGATGTTGTGAAGGCAGGCTTTGCCTCTACGCCTACTACCGAGATGGCTGTCGTGTTTGAAGAGGCTGACGGAGGTATCATACTTACCGCTTCCCATAATCCGAAGCAGTGGAATGCCCTCAAACTTCTTAATGAGAATGGTGAGTTCCTCAATGCAGAGGAAGGTGCTGCTATCCTTGAGTGCGCAGAACAGGATGATTTCTCTTTTGCAGATGTGGATTCTCTTGGAGATATCGAGGAAAGGGATTTTACCGATGAGCATCTTGATGCTGTGCTTGCACTTCCTGCAGTCGATGTCGAGGCTGTGCGGAATGCCCGTTTCAAAGTCGCTCTTGATGCTGTCAATTCGGTAGGAGGTATCATCATGCCTAGGCTTCTTGAACGTCTCGGTGTTGAATGTGTATGCGTGAACTGTGAGCCTACAGGTCAGTTTGCTCATAATCCGGAGCCACTCCCTGCCAACCTTGTAGAACTTTCTGAAGCAGTTGTTGCAAACAATGCGGACCTCGGAATATCCGTTGACCCGGATGTTGACCGTCTGGCTCTTATCTGTGAGGATGGAAAGCCTTTCGGTGAGGAATACACTCTTGTAAGTGTTGCTGATTATCTTCTTTCACGAGTTTACAATGAGGCTCTTGAGACTGGAAAGTCTATGGAGGAGATCGCAGCCCCATATTCGATGACGACTTCTTCCAATCTTTCTTCTTCAAGGGCTCTTCGTGATGTTACAGAGCAGTATGGCGGAGAATATTACGCTGCTGCTGTGGGTGAGGTGAATGTCACTACAAAGATGAAGGATCGCGGATGTCTTATCGGTGGCGAGGGTAACGGAGGAGCCATCTATCCTGCACTTCATTATGGCCGTGACGCCATGGTGGGAGTCGCTCTCTTCCTTACAAACCTTGCATACAAGAAGATGAAGGTTTCTGAACTTCTTGCTACCTATCCTCAGTATGTCATAGCAAAGAACAAGATCGAACTTTCCGACAGCGCTCTCATCGACAGGATTCTTGATGAGATCAAGACTGTATATGCTTCTGAAGATATCAATACAATCGATGGTGTAAAGATTTCTTTTGAATCGCGAAGAGAATGGGTACATCTGCGTCGTTCCAATACTGAGCCGATCATCCGTATTTATGCGGAGGCTGCCACAAAAGAGGCTGCCGATGCTCTTGCTAAGCGGATCATTGATATCGCTCATTCCATTCTGTCATCACGATCGTAGTCGGGGAATCCAAAATTTATAGATATGTTTTCATTCCGGACAACATCCCTTGAAGATCAGTTGGACAAGGCCCTGCTCGAAGGCAGGGTCGGCTGTTTCTGCACCCAGAACTGTTGGGACACTGAAAAGGGTAGATACATGTATGATATATTTTACGAGAGGGGAAATCTGGTAAAGATATTCTCTCCTCGTGACACGGAATTGACTCCTCTTACAAACCACATCGAGTTTTCGGAAGAGGAACTTCGTGACCTGAATGCGGTTGTGGTCGAAATTCAGGATGTGGGCTCCCGTTACTTCAACTATACGAAGGACGTGTTCCGTCTGATGGATGTCCTCAAGTCCATGAAGGAAGAGGCTCCGTCGCTTTATATAGTCGATCATATCAATCCTGCCGGCAGGGTGGTGGAGGGTACGATGCCTTCGTCTGTACAGGAGCCATATGTTCCTAAAGTGGCTCATCGTCATGGGCTTACTCTTGGTGAACTTGCCAATCTGTACTATCATGAGATAAGCGCCAAGTTTGCCCTGCATGTCATTTCCGCTATGGCTACGGATTCGAACAAGCAACTTATGCCTTGGACGATTGCCCCAGCATCTGATATACCGGGACTCTTTACTTGTGATATGTATAGCGGCGGCGGACTATGGAACAATACCAACGTCTCTCCTGCAATCGGAACGGCACGTCCGTATGAGTATATAGGTGCTCCATATATGAAGACCGCATTTTCTGAAAATATGCCCTTGGCGGACGGCGTAATGCTTCGCCCTTGCTCTTTCACTCCTTCATGCGGAAGATATGAAGGCAAGAAGTGTTTTGGCTATCAGATAATGCTGGAGCCGGGTGCAGAGTACCATTCTTTTCTGCATACGGTCCAACTGATGCGATATTTCAAGGACAGATATGAGGAGTTCTGTCTGGAGGAAGGCTTCGAGGCGAAACTTTCTGATCAGGTGATTCTGGACTATATAAACGGCACCGGCTCTTTCGAGGATATAAAGGAACATGTCAAGGTGGAAGAGCAGAAATGGATCAGAAAGGCGAAGAAGTTTACTCTTTATGATGATTTGCCGTATAGGATAAAATAAGTCACGTGCCTATCTGTTTTATTTGAAAGGAAATTGTTCGAAAGTATTGGAAGTTTGATGCAGATGTTGTACATTTGCCGCGCAAAAATAGTTAACTAAATTTTTATAACGTTATGAAGAAAGGTATACATCCCGAATCCTACCGTCTTGTAGCATTCAAGGATATGTCAAACGATGTTGTGTTCATCACTCGCTCATGCGCGAACACAAAGGAGACCATCGAGATCGAGGGCGTTGAGTACCCTGTAGTAAAACTTGAGATTTCTAACACTTCTCATCCATTCTACACTGGTAAGATGAAACTCGTCGACACAGCAGGTCGCGTTGACAAATTCTATCAGAGATACGCAAAGAAGAAGTAATTCTTCCAAGACATATGGTACAGATCGGCTCGCAGGATACTGTGGGCCGATTTTTTTGTGCCTAACCTGACGGATCTCTGACAGGTTAGATTTTGCTTTTGTTTGTAAGTTATTGATTTGTAGTGGTTTTTGTTATCCTCTAGTGCCTAACCTGACGTTCACACAGCAGGTTAGGCACTATTATGTCTGATGTTAGAGGTAGGAGTTGGCGGAAGTGCTGAAGTTGACAGGCTCTCCTGTGCTAGGGTGCCGGAAAGTTATGCTGAGGGCATGGAGATGGAGGCGGAGGGCAGGGGATTGATTTTCAGGGTCTCCTGATGATGGTATGTCCCTCCACACGTTTCCACACCCGCCGTAAAGGAGATCGCCTAAGATAGGTCTTCCGAGTCCTAGAATATGAGCGGAGTGGACGCGAAGTTGGTGTGTGCGTCCTGTATGGGGATGAAAAATGATATCAGTAGTTCCGTCAGCATTGATGGAAACGACTTCATATGCTGTCAGTGATGGCTTTCCCTGTGATGTGTCTGCCTTCTGTCTGGGCCTTTCATCATAATCCGGACTTAAAGGAATCTCAATCACCCCTTTTGCACCTTCCTTCAACTCAAGTGAAGAGTAGTGGCCGGAGTGGTACATGTCTGCCGGAGATAGTCGTGCAATATATGTCTTGCTTATGCTATGTTCCTCAAACTGTCTCTTCAGGCTGATTTCGGCCTCATGTGTTTTGGCAAAGACCATAATCCCTGAAGTGTCCATGTCAAGGCGGTGTACCGGGTGTACTTCCTGACCGTAATATGACGAGAGCACTTCCTGCAAGGATTTCCGTCCGTCCAGTCCGGGAACGGATGGGACCCCGGATTGCTTGCTCACCACTATGATGTCTTTGTCAGAGTAGATTATCTGAAGGTTCTCTATGTGAGGCTCTGCCACCCCCGGGTAGGGGGTACCTGCGCAAGCAGGCGGGGGGCCCTGGAGTTCGCCCAGACTCAGACCTTCCAGCATGAAGCCCAGCAGTGGACCGCATTTGGATGTGCAGGAAGGGTAGAAATGGCCGTGGGTCCTCACAGCGGTAGTTGGGGACTTTCCATACCAGAACTCTCCCATTGCCAAAGGTTTCAGACCTCTCAGGTATGCGTGATTCAGGAGTTTTGGCGCAGCACAATCACCTGTGCCTCCTGGCGGCACCAGACATTTTTTGTTGAATATCTCCAGAATCGTTGCCTGATCTCCTGCTGCATTATGTACCAGATACTGGTCAAATATCCATCTTTGAAGTTCTTCTGACATCTGGGCACGGCGCTTTTTCAAGGAGGATATACTTTCCTGAATCTTAGCGAGTCTTTCTTCAGCGGGTTTTATTATTGACTTCCATCTGTCCTTGGCCCTGTTGTATTCCGCCTTTTCATGCTGACTCTGAAGGGCCAGTGCGCTTGTTTTATCATAATATTCACGGCCTTCTGCGTCCCATGACTTCCGGATGGTCATCCTTGCATATTTATTACGCTTCAGGTTATCCCTCATTTCTTCTAGTTCGCATCTGCTGCTCTCCATGAGGTGATCCAGTTCGTTCTTTGCGTGATACAGTTCGAGATCTTCCAGATTTCTTATCTGGGCATTTATTGCGGATATTTCTGCCTCATGGGTCCTGTAGAAGCCTCCTTTCTCCGTGAGGTCAAAGATCGGCGGGACGAAACCTTCCACGATGCTTGTGCCTCCTACGCTTCCGGAAAAGGCTGCCAGGTAGGGCATTCCCACTCCGCTTCCCTCCTCAGACTGACAGACCAGAACCCCCAGCATCTTGCCGTCAGTAAAGCCTTTTGCTACTTCATGAGACAAGGTACCGTCTTCTATCATCCTGTCGAGACGCTCCATCAGATCCCGCGCCGCCTTCCTTACAAGAGGATGCGGGGCATATCTGAAAGGGTCAGTGAATCCTTCCATTATATTATGACGTTATTGGAAATATATTCTCTGCATATGTCCTGAAGACCACATTCTGCACATTTAGGCTTACGCGCCGTGCAGACATATCGTCCATGCAGTATCAGCCAGTGGTGAGCCTTGGGCCTGAGTTCGGGAGCAAAACCTGCTGTAAGGTCCCTTTCTACAGCCTCGACAGTCGTTCCGTCTGAAAGCCCGATTCGCCTTGATACCCGGAATACATGGGTGTCAACCGCTATGACAGGCTTGTCGTAGATTACTGATGCTATCACATTTGCAGTCTTTCGCCCTACTCCCGGCAGGGTTTCCAGTAGTGAGGGCTCAGACGGGACTTCTCCTGCGAATTCTGAGACTAACCGGGATGCCATCCCGATAAGATGTTTCGCCTTGTTGTTGGGGAATGAGATGGATCTGATCAGTTCGTAGACTTCTTCAAATGATGCTGATGCCAGGTCTGAAGGTTCGGGAAAGCGTTCAAAAATACGGGGAGTGTACATGTTGACCCTCTTGTCCGTGCATTGTGCTGAGAGGATGACCGCTATGAGAAGGTGGAAAGGGGTGTCATAATGCAGTTCGGTCTCGGCAGTCTCCATATTTGCCGAGAACCATCGGGTCACTTTATGGTATAGATCGATGTTTTCCATCTTGTCAGATCGTCAGTTCAAGATCGATGGCCTCATCGGGATCCTGTTCGCAGCAGGTCTCATCCTTGCAGACCATTACTCTTCCCGGATATTTTTCGAATATCTGTCTGTTGTGGGTTACCATCACTATGGCTGTTCCCTTTTCCTTGTTGATGCCTGTGAGGAGTTTCATGATGCCGTCTGCCGTCTCATTGTCGAGGTTTCCTGTCGGCTCGTCTGCTATTATCACCTGAGGCTCGTTGAGAAGAGACCTTGCTATGGCGATGCGCTGCTGTTCTCCTCCTGAAAGTTGGTGCGGCATCTTGTGTGTCTTACGCTCCATGCCGACAGCATCCAGAACATATTTTATCCTCTTTTTCATGGCTTCCTCGTCCTTCCATCCAGTGGCCCTGAGTACGAAGAGAAGGTTCTCCTCCACGCTTCTGTCCATCAGGAGTTGGAAGTCCTGGAATACGACACCCATCTTTCTTCTCAGGTAAGGTATGTCCTTGTCCTTTATGTCCTTGAGTTCGAATCCGCATGCTGTTCCATTCCCTTGATGGAGAGGGTTTTCGGCGATGATTGTCCTTATGATCGATGTCTTTCCTGTTCCGACCTTTCCTACGATATAGACGAAGTCTCCCGGAAATACGTCCATGTTAAGACCATATATCACGGTGGCTTCGCCGTTTATTATGTCGGCATTTCTGAATGAAATGATGGGAGTCTTTTCTTCCATGTCCAAAAAATGAGTTACAAACATACAAATATAGTGGAAAATGGTTAATTTTGTAAATTATTATATGGAGAAACGCATTATTGGGATGAGAATTATTTCTTTGATATCAGCGGTCTTGATGATGACCTTCTTTTCAGGTCTCGCGCTGACTGCTCAGAATATTTCTGACGGATACGGGCATCAGGAATTTCGTGATGCAGTGAGATTATATGACAAAACAATGTTTAACCGTTCGCATTCGGTTTTTGATCGGATCGCGAAGGAGTCTGCGTCCTCTGATCCTGAAGGATTTTCTGTCTTGAGCCAGGTCCGTGCTTGTGTGTCGGGTTACGAGACCCTTATGGATTCGTTCATACTACGCAATCCATACTCGATCCATATTCCGCAGATCAGATGGCATCATGCCATGAATCTTTTCAGTGCCCATGACTACAAGACCGCCGGTGAGGTTCTCGGAAGTATTGATGTGAAGAGTCTGTATAAGAGCCAGCGTGTCGAATACCTTTTCTGCAAAGCATATTGCGATCTCGAAAACAGGGATATGGATTCTGCAAAGGCAAATTTCGCTGAAGTGGAGAAGAGTTCGGTTTCGGACTATCTTGCGCCGTCGAGATATGCCCTTGGCTATATAAACTATGTGCAGAGGAATTTCTCCGCTGCTATAGACTGGTTCGAGAAGGCCAGAAAGGACAGCCGTTTTGTTCAGATGTCATGTTATTATATCATGGAAAGCCGCTTCATGCTGGGAGACCATAGGTATGTGACGCAGAATGGCGATGTGATGTATGAGGCTGTCCCTGATGAGCGTAAGCCGCATCTTGCCAGGATAATCTCGGAATCGTGGCTGGTTCTTGGAGATGCTGACAATGCTAGACGTTATCTGGAGTTGAATACTCAGGATGGAGGAACGAAATCAAGGACTGACTGGTTTTTCCAAGGATCTGTATTGTATGCGGTGGAGGATTACAGAGGGGCGGTTGATGCCTATTCGATGATGGGTGAGAAGCGTGACTCTATAGGACAGGTGGCAAACTACCAGATGGGTTACAGTTACATCCAGATAAAGAACAAGGTTGCCGCGATGTCCGCCTTCAAGGAGGCTTCTGCCCTGTCTTTCGATCCCGGTATTTCAGAGGATGCTTTCTTTAACTGGGCTAAACTGGCCTTCGACCTTAACAGTGATACTTCAGTTTTTCAGAAATATCTGGAAACCTACCCGGCATTGGAGAAGGGTGACAGGATAAACAGTTATATTGCAGTGGCGGCCCTGCATGAAAGGGATTATGAAAGTGCGATCAGTGCATATGACAAGATCGATGACCTGGATGACGATATGAGGAACAATTACATGAAGGCCAACTTCCTCAGGGCTGCCCAGTTGATCGCTAACGGGTCATACAGGATGGCGATACCGTGTCTTAAGGTGGCAGCATATTATTCTGAAAAAGAGAGCAGGTTCAATCAACTGACACGTTTCTGGCTTGCGGAGTCCTACTACAGGAATGACCAGTACAAGGAGGCTCGTGAGATATTTACTGATCTTTATAATACTTCAGCCTTGTACGGACGCGCCGAGTCCTATCAGATATCTTATAATATAGCATACTGTTATTTCAAGGAAAATGATTATCAGTCCGCTGCCAAGTGGTTCGGAGAGTATCTTGGCGAGACTTCTGTGAAATACCGTAAGGACGCGATGGAAAGAAGGGCTGATTGTCATTTCATACGTGCCGACTATAAGACAGCATCCGCTGCTTATGACCAGATTCTGAAAGATTATTTCAACATAAACGACATATATCCATATTATCAGGCCGCCCTTTCTTATGGATTGGATAAGAATCAGGCGCGTAAGATCGAGATTCTTTCGAATGTACTCGAGGCGTCACCGTCTGCCAAGTTCTATCCGGAGGCTCTATTCGAACTCGGACGTACTTACGCCGTACGCGAGGATGACGACAATGCGTTCATGTGTTTCAACAGGCTCGCGCAGACTGTAAAGGACAGTACATTTGTCGCTCAGGCCTATATCGAGATGGGTTCCATCTCCAGAAACCAGTCGCAGTTCAATGACGCTTTAGGCTATTACAAGACGGTCGTTGAGAAGATGCCTCTTTCCGGATATGCTGAGGATGCCCTGGCTGCCATAGAGTCTATCTATCAGACCAAGAATGAGCCTGAGGAGTATATCGCTTATATAGAGACTATCGGAAAGGGAGCGACAAAGACTGCGGATGAGAAGGAAGATATGATCTTCAATTCGGCTGAGCAGATATTCCTTTCTGACAATCATGAACGTGCTCTTGTATCTCTTCAGTCATATCTTGACAAGTATCCTGGCGGCAGACATTCATATAAGGCCGATTTTTATATGGCGGAGTCATATAAGGCTCTTGGAAAGTTCGATCAGGCATGCGACAGTTACCGTAAGGTGATCGAGGACGGGGAAGGGTCGTTTGTTGAACTCTCCATGCTGAATTTCGCTAACATTTCGTATAGGCTTGAGAAATGGGAAGATGCCTATGGCGGCTACTCTTCTCTCTTCTCTTCTGCCCTTCTTGAGAACAACAAGTTCGTGGCAATGACAGGTATGATGCGCTCTGCCTATCGTGGTCATGACTGGGCAAAGGCCCTGGATGGTGCTGAGCATGTGCTTTACGATACCCGTTCTGATGCGGCACTCAAGGTCGAGGCTGAATATGTCAAGGCAAAGTCATATCTTGCGACGAGCCGACGTGAGGAGGCTTTCTCGCTGATGAGTCGTCTCGCAGAGGATGTTTCTAACCAATATGGAGCCGAATCTGCCTATCTGCTGATACAGGATTGTTACGACAGAGGAGCCTTCGAGGATGTCGAGACCAAGGTCTATGCATTTGCGGATGCCGGTTCAGACCAGGTGTACTGGCTGGCCAAGAGTTTCATAGTGCTCGGAGATTCATTTGCCGAGAGAGATGAATTGGAGCAGGCGAGGGCAACCTTCGAAAGCGTCAGGGATGGTTATGAACCTTCCGGCCCTGATGATGATGTGCTGGATAATGTGAATCTGCGTCTGAATAAAATGGAATCTATGATTTCGGAACAGAACTAAAAGGATGAATATGAGGACTATATATAGTTGTTTGTGTGGTGTCGCAATGCTTGCGGCATGTGCGGTTGCGTCGGCTCAGGATCTGGATCCAACCGTAATTGTTGACCGTGCTTATGAGGGAAAACTGATGGAGGTTCACAAGCCTGTCTTGGAGATGTCTGTACCTGATACTGTCATGCGTTTCGACCTTGATTTTGATTATTCTGTATTCGAAAACCCTTATAAGGGTTCCTATGAATTCAATCCATATCTTCTGTCTATGAAGCCCTCGGTCACCACGGATGAAGCCGGAAGGTTCTATTTAAGGGCTGGAGCCGGATATCAGTTGCGTCCTGAACTTGATGTGGTCTGGTCTCCTGTGTTGAAGAGTGATTCCTTTGGTCTGGATGTCTATGCTCGTCATAGGTCGTTCATAGGAAATTACAGTGAGGTCGGACGTTCCGAGGGACTTGTGATAGATGCTACAGATGTTGTGTGGAAGGGTTATGATATGGATTCGAATGCGGGTGTGACTCTCTCTTATGATTGGAGTAATGGACGTTTGGGTGTGGATGTCGGTTATTATGGACTTCATCAGGATGACAGATTGTGGAAGAGAGGATATAATGCCGTGGATGCATCATTTGCTGTAGAATCCAAGAATGTGGATATTTCCGACTTCATGTATGCTCTGACGGCGGATTACCGATATGCATCGGATGTTTCCATGACTGATTCTGGTAGGCGTGCTATGATAGGGGAGAATAATCTCGATGTAGTCTTCAGGATGAGGAAGAATCTGAAAGAAAGCAGTGCCTTCCGTCTTGATGCCGGCATGTCTTTGGACGGATATACAGGATATGTGGAAGATGTTGCATCTGATGTTTCTCTGGCGGCCGGTTATGTGTATCGTAAAGGCCTGCTTCAGGCTGATCTCGGAGCGAAATTATCTGCTTTCATCGTGGATACGACTCTTACAGGCTTTGATGTGGTGTGTAAGAATCAGATAATATATCCAGATATAAACATCAGACTCAATCTTTTCCCTAAGTTCCTCTCTATCTTTGCTTCTGCAACGGGAGGCCCTAAGGTCAATTCATATTCTTCAATACTGGCGATGAACCATCATGCCGATCTGTCGTTACCTGGTGCTCTTCTGTCTTATCCTGAGGATATGGACAGGGAAGATGAGGTATTTGGCTGGAAGATGGGAGTTTCTGTTGAGAGAATTGCTGTTTCTGCCGGTTTTGACGGCAGGATAGGCAAGTATTTCAGTTACACTCTGTACGGTGGCTATATCAACTATGCGGCGGGATTGCTGGATGCTGTACAGGTCGTTTATGTGCCGTCGATGTATTATATGTCGATTATTCCGGGATTGGAATATCAGCCTTACAATAAGGCCTTCGCAACTTTCCGATGGATGTGGTTGAGTGAGAGGTTTTCATCAGACGGAGTGGTTACATATACCGATGCATACGGTGCTGCCTTCGGGTCCGGTTCTTACTGCTTGAAGCCCGCTTCTCTTACAGGCGATGTGTCATTCATGTATAATTACAGGAAGCGTGTCTATGCCGGGGTGAACTGTGGGTTTTCTACTGCCCGTACAGGTGGGGAGCGCTCTGTGATGATTCCTGGATATGCGGATCTGGGCGTGTCTGTAGAGTATGTTACCAGCCGTAGTTTCTCACTGTGGGCAAAGGGCGGAAATCTCCTCGGAATGACCATTCAGCGCAATCCTGCATATGCTGTAAAAGATCCTTATTTCACTTTCGGAATATCCCTTGACCTGTAGGTTTTCCAATAAAAAATTACTATATTTGTCCGTTTGTATTTCGGATAAGAAATGCGCAATAAAAGGATAATAAAGTAATTTTTATATAATGAGCGAAGAAGTAATCAACAATGCTTCTGCGGAGCAGTACTCCGCGAACAGTATTCAGGTTCTTGAAGGTCTTGAGGCCGTAAGGAAGAGACCTTCGATGTATATCGGTGATGTGGGCGAGAGAGGTCTCCATCACCTTGTCTATGAGGTAGTTGACAATAGTATTGACGAGGCTCTTGCCGGTTATTGTTCACACATCGAGGTTACAATCAACGAGAATAATTCCATTACCGTAAAGGATAACGGACGAGGTATCCCTACCGGTATGCATGAGAAGGAAAATCGTTCGGCTCTTGAAGTCGTTCTTACCGTACTGCATGCCGGTGGTAAGTTCAGCAAGGACAGTTACAAGGTTTCCGGTGGTCTTCATGGTGTCGGTGTATCCTGCGTGAATGCTCTTTCTGATTATCTCAAGGCTGAGATCCATCGTGAAGGCAAGGTATTCGTGCAGGAGTATTCGCAGGGTAAGCCATATAAGCCTGTTGAGGTTGTGGGTGAGGCAGAAGATACAGGTACGATCGTTACCTTCCATCCGGATCCGGAGATATTCCAGGTTACTCAGGTCTATAAATATGATACGCTTGCTGCGCGTCTTCGCGAACTTGCATATCTGAACAAGGGCATACATCTATCTCTTACAGACAGGAGAAATCTTGTTCAGGATGTGGATGAGAACGGAAACGAACTTGAAACTTCTCATTACAGAAGCGATGTCTTCTACTCGAAGGACGGTCTTCGCGAGTTCGTGGATTATCTTGACGGCGGGGCAGAGAAACTTATCGAATCTCCTATTTATCTTGAGACAGATAAGATCATCCCGATCGAAATCGCTCTCCAGTATAATACAAGTTATACAGAGAAGATATATTCTTACGTAAACAATATCAACACAATTGAGGGAGGTACTCACCTTCAGGGTTTCAAGATGGGTCTTACAAGGACCTTGAAGAACTATGCTGACAAGCAGGGCATGCTTGCCAAACTCAAGTTCGATCTTGCTGCCGATGACTTCCGTGAAGGTCTTACTGCCGTTGTTTCCGTAAAGGTTGCAGAACCTCAGTTCGAAGGACAGACCAAGACCAAACTTGGTAACGGTGAAGTGGTTTCTGCTGTTTCTCAGGCGACTGCAGCCGCTCTGGAGCAGTATCTTGAGGAAAATCCTAAGGAAGCCAGAATGATTGTAGAGAAGGTTATCCTGGCCGCTACTGCACGTCATGCAGCGCGCAAGGCACGTGAGATGGTCCAGAGGAAGACTGTCATGTCTGGTGCCGGAATGCCAGGAAAACTTGCTGACTGTTCTTCAAGAAAGCCGGAGGAATGCGAACTCTTCCTCGTCGAGGGAGACTCTGCGGGAGGTACTGCGAAGCAGGGACGCGACCGTAACACTCAGGCTATCCTGCCTTTGAGAGGTAAGATCCTCAATGTGGAGAAGGCTATGGAACATAGGGACTTCGAGAGTGAGGAGATACGTAACATCTACACTGCTCTAGGAGTCACCGTCGGTACAGAAGAAGACAGCAAGGCTCTTAACCTGAGCAAACTCAGATATCACAAGGTCATAATCATGACCGATGCCGATGTGGACGGAAGCCACATCGCAACACTTATCCTTACATTCTTCTTCCGCTATATGATAGATCTTATCAAGAACGGATACGTATATCTGGCGACTCCGCCTCTGTATCTTGTGAAGAAAGGCAAGGAGGAAATCTATTGCTGGACAGAACAGCAGCGAAAGGAGGCTACCCTCCAGTTGGGCAAAGGTTCTGAGAAGGGTGTCTTCGTGCAGCGCTACAAAGGTCTCGGAGAGATGAGTGCGGAGCAGTTGCAGAGCACCACAATGGATCCGGAGAAGAGACTTCTTCGTCAGATCACTATCGAGAATGCAGCAGAAGCAGAACGTACTTTCTCGATGCTCATGGGTGACGATGTGCCGCCACGCAGAGAGTTCATAGAGAAGAACGCCCATTACGCAAATATTGTCGCATAGTTTTTGCCGCCTTCGGGCGGCAAGTGACTTTTATTATGGAGAAGATCAATTTCCCGAAAAAGTTCAAGGTATATCTGCCTCTGATCATTATATTCATCCTCCTTGTATTCCTCATGCCGAGGAGTTCAAGGTTCGGTTATGATTATAAAAAGGGAACCACATGGCAGTATGAGACCCTTATCGCACAGTTTGACTTTCCTATCCTGAAGACGGAGGAACAGTATCAGCGCGAACTTGAGAATGCGGGTTCCAGAATCATTCCTTATTATCGGTATGATGCCCGGATTGCATCAAAGAGTGCGGACCTCTTGTCTGTGATGGATTTCGGGATATTGGATCACGTCAGACAGACTGCTGAAGAGGCTGTTGACGGGATATATTCTGTCGGGGTGCTCTCATCTTCTGCAGATCTGGATCCCGATGCCGTGGTATATGTCCAGAAGGACAGACGTGCAGTGAAGGTGCCTGTGAGTGAAGTCTATACTTTGGATAATGCCTACAGGATTCTGAAGGAAAAGATTGCACAGGCATGTGGACGTGTTGATGTTGACTCTCTGTATGACGCTACAGGTCTTGACAGGATCATAGAGGCAAACCTTGTATTTGACCAGCAGACTACCGATCTTGTACATGAGGAGAGTTTTGACCATATTTCGACTACACAGGGAGTAGGACGTTCCGGACTTGTCATCGTGTCGGAAGGTGAGATGGTGACAGCGGAGATAGAACAGTTGCTGGATTCATACAAGGCAGAATTTGATGCAAATGTAGGTTACATGGGACCTAGACCTCTGCAGTGGACGGGAAATATACTTATCTCATTTTTCATTGTCCTCCTTCTGTTTCTTGCTGTCTACTACTGCAATAGCAGGATCTTCGAAGAGTACAACAAGTATCTGTACCTGCTGATGGTCTTCATGCTTTCTGCTGTGGGATCATCTGTGGTTGCAAAGACAGATCCGAGTCTCTTCTATATGATGCCATTCCTTCTGATTGTCTTCTATCAGATTGCCTTCTTCTCGAGAAGGATGGTATTCTCGGTCTATTTCATCTCTCTGCTTCCGATGTTGATAATGGCTCCTAACGGAATGGAACTCTTTGTCATCTATCTGGTTGCGGGTACTGTTGGAATTCTTGTGTTCGAATACTTCAACAAGGGCTGGCTTCAGTTTGTGACTGCCTTGATCCTTTTTGTCGTGATGGTATTGGTGTGGCTGGCTTTCAGATTTGTAGAAGGAGTATCGTCGGTGGACTATACGATATTGGATATTGCCTTGGGAGCCATTCTTTCCGTTGCCGGATATCCTCTCATCTATCTGTTCGAGAAGATCTTCAGGCTTGTATCTACATCAAAACTTGTGGATCTCAGTGATACAAGCAACCCACTTCTGCGCATGCTTGCAGACAAGGCTCCGGGAACCTTCCAGCATTCGCTTCAGGTGATGAATCTTGCGGATGCGGTGGCTCGCTCTGTAGATGCAAATGTTCCCCTGATACGCACTGCAGCGCTTTATCATGACGTGGGCAAGATGGCCAATCCGCAGTGCTTTACAGAAAATGAGACTCCGGGCGTGAAATATCACGCGGAACTCACACCGAAGGAAAGCGCCCATGAGATCATAAGACATGTATCTGATGGAGTGGAACTTGCCCAGAAGTTCGGTATTCCGGAGATAATAATTGACTTCATAAGGACTCATCACGGAACGACTCCTACCGCATACTTCCTGAATACTTACCTGAATAACGGCGGAGATCCGGAGGATGTAGGAGACTTCTATTATGATGGAGTGAAGCCTACGACCAAGGAGCATGTCATACTGATGTTCTGCGATGCTGTCGAGGCTGCATCGAGGTCTCTTAAGGACTATTCTCAAGAGAGCATTTCGAGTCTTGTGGACAGGATTGTTGATGGCAAGATTGCTGATGGTCAATTGGTTGATGCTGATGTTACCTTACGTGAAATTGCAACGGTAAAGGATACCATGAAGACCTATCTGCAGCAGATGTATCACTCTCGTGTGGCATACCCGAAGAGGAAGAAAAAGGCGTGATGACGGATTTTGAAATCTCGCTTATAATGTTTATTTTTGCGCGCTATTTCCGCATAGTCGGAAATCTTTACAAGAAAATGATTTAAAGATAACAGATATGAAAATTGAACAGAACAGAATCGATGATCTCAATCTCGAACTGACTCTCGCTGTGACTAGCGAGGATTATGCTGAAAACAGAAAGAAGAAGTTGAACGATTACAGAAAGAAGGCTGAAATCAAGGGATTCAGAAAGGGTATGGTTCCTATGTCTCTTATCGAGAAGATGTATGGCCAGTCTGCTCTTGTTGATTCGGTGAACGATGTTGTTGCCGAAGGCCTTAACAACTTCATCCAGGAGAACAATCTCCGCGTTCTCGGCGAGCCGCTTCCAAGCGAGAACCAGCCGGAGGCTGACTGGACTGTAGGAAACGACTTCACATTCAAGTTCGATCTTGCTCAGAATCCTGAGATTTCATTCGAACTTTCAAAGGAGGATGAGGTTACATATTATACAATCACAGTTACAGAGGCTGCAAAGAAGGAGATGAAGGACAATCTTCTCAAGCAGTACGGTTCTCTTGAGGAAGGTGAGGCTGCAAAGGAGGAAGATTTCATCATCGTTGACTTTGAGCAGGGTGACATGAAGGTTGAAGGCACATATGTCGCTGTCCGCAATGTCGCTGAGGCTGCGAGGGCTTCATTTGTAGGTGTCAAGGCTGGTGATGTTCTTGACGTGAATGTGAACGAGGCATTCGAGAACGAAACAGACCGTTCATCTATGCTCAAGGTAAACAAGGACGAACTTGCAAACCTCGACCCTATGTTCAAGATGACTGTGAAGAATGTCAAGACTTTCGTAAACGCTCCGCTTACAGAGGAGACTTTCGAGAAGATCTTCGGTGTTAAGACAGAGGCTGAATTCGATGCTAAGGTAGAAGAGAGAATCCGTGCTGAGTACTCTCAGGAGGCTGATTTCCGTTTCGGAAAGGATGCAAAGGACTATCTCCTTGCAAAGGCTGATGTGAAGATCGCAGAGAAGTTCCTCAAGAGATGGGTATACGTTGTAAACGAGGGCAAGTTCACAATGGAAGACATCGAGAAGGATTGGGAGTTCTTCATCGCTGATTACAAGTGGCAGATGGTTCGTGGCTACCTCATGAACAAGTATGGTGTCAAGGTAGAGGAGGCTGACCTTCTTGCAAGTGCAAAGGGTTTCGCTGCATACCAGTTCGCAATGTACGGTATGAACAATGTTCCTGAGGAGCAGTTGGAGGCATTTGCAAAGAACATCCTTTCACAGGAGGATCAGGGAAGAAGAATCCTTGACAAGGTAGAGGATGACAAGACATTCGATGCAGTGCGTGAGGTCGTTACTCTCAAGAAGAAGAAGATCTCGGTTGAGAAATTCCGCGAGTTGAAATAATCATGGACTTAAGGTCGGCTCGCAAAGCCGACCTTTTTCTTTATATACATATGAATAAGGAGTTTGAAAAATATGCGCGTCTGGAACATCGTATCAGTTCCATGACCATGCACAGGTATGAATCCGTAATGGACGGATACATTAACCCTACTATCATCGAGGAAAGAAAACTCAATGTGGCATCTATGGATGTGTTCAGCCGTCTGATGATGGACAGAATCATATTCCTGGGTGTTCCGATCGACGATGATGTTGCGAACATCATACAGGCCCAACTCCTCTTCCTCGCATCTAACGACAGCACAAGCGATATCTCACTTTATCTTAATACTCCTGGCGGAGTGGTTTCTTCTGGTCTCGGTATTTATGATACTATGCAGTTGATCGAGCCTGATGTTGCGACCATATGTACAGGAATGGCTGCGTCAATGGGTTCTGTTCTTCTTTGTGCCGGTGCCAAAGGCAAGAGATCTGCCCTTCCTCATTCTAAGGTGATGATCCATCAGCCTCTGGGAGGTGCAAGAGGACAGGCTTCGGATATCCTTATTGCTGCGCAGGAAATCGAGAAGACCAAGAAGGAACTTTATGAGATCATATCAGAGCATTCGGGCCAGTCTCTGGAGAAGATATATGCAGACGGAGACCGTGACTTCTGGATGACTTCCCAGGAGGCTCTTGAGTATGGTATGATTGATGAAATTCTAAGGAAGAAGAGCAGATAGCATATGGCGAAGGAAAGAAAACATTCCGGCGGATATTGCATGTTCTGTGGCAGAGGAGAGAATGAGGTTTCTCTTCTTCTTCAAGGACTTGATGCCTGCATCTGTGCAGATTGCGTAAAGTTGGCTCAGGACTATATCCGTGATTTTGACAAGTCCAAGGCCCCTCTCGTGCAGGAAAAGGTAGAGAGTGATTACAAGCCTAAGGACATTCATGCATATCTGGACCAGTATATCATAGGACAGGATCGTGCTAAGAAACTCCTCTCCGTTGCAGTTTATAACCATTACAAGAGGCTTAACAACAACCTGTCTGAGGACAACGAACTTGAACTTGAGAAGTCCAATGTGCTCATGGTGGGCCCGACCGGTACTGGTAAGACATTGTTGGCCAAGACTATAGCGAAACTCCTTAAAGTGCCTTTCACCATAGTAGATGCAACCGTCCTTACAGAAGCCGGCTATGTGGGTGAGGATGTGGAGAGTATTCTGTCACGTCTTCTTCAGGAGGCTGATTATGATGTGGCGAAGGCTGAGCGCGGTATCGTATTCATTGATGAAATCGATAAGATTGCCCGTAAGAGCGACAATCCTTCGATAACTCGTGATGTTTCCGGTGAAGGTGTACAGCAGGCTATGCTTAAACTTCTTGAAGGAAGTGTCGTCAATGTTCCGCCTCAGGGTGGACGCAAGCATCCTGAGCAGGAGTTCCTCCATGTCAATACCCAGAACATACTTTTCATATGTGGAGGTGCGTTCGAAGGCATCGAGCGCAGGATTGCCCAGCGACTTAATACTCAGGTGATCGGTTTCGGTTCTGCAAACAGAGTTAAGATCGACAAGGATAATCTTCTAAAATATGTGGAGGCTCAGGACCTCAGGTCTTACGGACTTATTCCGGAGATCATCGGTCGTCTTCCTGTGATCACCTATCTGGACCATCTTGACAGGGATGCTCTCAAGAGGATCCTTACAGAACCTAAGAATGCCTTGCTTCGTCAGTATAAGAAGATGTTCGAACTCGATGGCATCAAACTGACCATTGAACCGGAAGTTCTTGACCTCATCGTTGATACTTCGATTGAAAATAAACTTGGTGCACGAGGCTTACGTTCTATCTGTGAACAGATTATGACTGATGCCATGTACGATGCTCCGTCTTCAGGAAAGAAGACTTTCCGTCTTACTCTTGATTACGCAAAAGAGAGGTTGAGCAGATAAGGATTTTTTTCTTGGAAAAGTCTTGGTGAATTGAAAAAAATGTCCTACACTTGCACCCGAATTGACAACTTCTGTTGTCGTCCTGCGCGCTGCGTAGGATATTTATGAGTCGAGGATTAAAATTTTATAAAATATGTCTACTACAACAAAGAAGAGAGGAGTTGTCAGTTTTGAGAATATGTCGGAGGAACTGGCAGCAGCATTTGCAGAGAAGTATCCGAAGGGATATAGTGACTATTTTCCGGATCTTGTAAAGTATGATAAGCCGGACGGAACCTCATTTTATGCTGTTATGGTTGAGATTCCGGATGCTATCTACCTTGTGAAGATCAAGGTCAAGACTGATGACGTAGAGGATATAGAGCGTTGGCTTGACGGTGAGGATAATGATGATGATTCAAACGAGGGAGAAAGCCTTCCTGACGACAATATCTCGCAGTATTCTACCGACGATGACGGAGCGGACGCATAGTCTGCATAAAACCATAAAAGCCGGCCTGATTTCTTTCAGGTCGGCTTTTTTTGCTTATATTTGTACACTTTTGTGGCCTATGGGAAAGAAATTCATATTGAAGAACATCTCATCTTCGTTCAGACGTCTGATAAAAGGCATGCCTGAGCGCGATGTAATGATTGTACTTTCTCTTGTCGTCGGTGTTGCCTGCGGCATGGCGGCAGTCCTTCTTAAAAGTGCTATAGAATTTATCCACCATTCCATAACCTCATGGTTCGACGGAATCGCCTATAGCGCCCTGTATCTTATTTATCCGGGTATAGGAATGCTTCTGGCGATGCTTTTTGTCCGTTATGTCGTAAAGGATAATATAGGGCATGGTGTGACGAAGGTCCTTCAGGCTGTTTCAAAGAACGAATCAAAGATCCGTCCGCATAACATGTGGTCTTCGATGCTGGCTTCGTCTGTCACCATCGGATTCGGAGGATCGGTGGGTGCGGAGGCTCCTATCGTATACACAGGTGCTGCAATAGGATCGAATGTCGCCAGATACATGGGACTGTCCTACAAGAACATGACCATCCTTCTGGGATGCGGTGCAGCAGGTGCAGTCGCGGGCATATTCAAGGCTCCTTTGGCTGGAGTGCTCTTCACTTTGGAGATTCTTCTTTTCAATATCTCCATGAGTTCTATTCTTCCTCTTCTGCTTTCGACCATTTCCGCTACCGTGATATCATATATCTTCTTCGGAGACCAACCGGCCTTCGAATGTACGATTTCCGAGTTCACGATGCACAACATACCGTTCTATCTGATTCTTGGCCTCTTCAGTGCCGCATGTTCCGTCTATTTTACCAGAACCACACTTTGGCTCGAGGATAAGATCAGATCGATAAAGAGACCTTATCTCAGGTGGGCGATATCAGCATCCTGCCTAGGTCTCCTGATATTCCTTTTCCCTCCTTTGTACGGTGAGGGATATGGTTATCTTCATGTCCTTCTTAACGGGGGAATGATAGATTTTGAGGGTGAGACGATACTCGCATTCTTCATGAATAGTGAATGGTCTATTCCTATATTCTTTCTTATGATTCTGATACTCAAGGTGTTTTCGATGTCATTCACCAATGCTGGAGGTGGCGTCGGAGGTACCTTCGGTCCGACTTTGTTCATAGGTGCGATTGCCGGTTTCTTTGTTTCAAGGACTATCAATCTTATAGGAGGAGGCTCAGTCGTGCCGGAACAGAACTTTGTTCTTGTGGGTATGGCAGGACTGATGTCTGGTGTGATGCAGGCCCCTATGACCGCTATCTTCCTTATCGCAGACATGACTGGAGGATATGAACTGCTTATTCCCCTGATTCTGACATCGACAGTTTCGTATGCGGCTACAAGGGCTGTAGAGCCATATTCCATCTATACCAAGCGAATAGCAAAGAGGGGAGAACTCCTTACCCATGACAGTGACCAGGCCGTGCTTACTCTTCTCAAGACAAGCGACCTGATCGAGGCAGACTTCATTCCGGTCAAGATAGATGCTTCTCTGGGTGAACTTGTCGAGGTGGTCGCAACATCGAAAAGAAACATTTTCCCTGTGATAGACGACAGAAACCATTTCCATGGTTATGTGTCTTTGGAGGATATTCGTCAGGATATGTTCAATCCGTCGTTATATGAGAAGATGCATGTGTATAACTTCATGGTCTCGGCTCCTGCCTATGTCTATATTGATGAGAAGATGGACAGCGTGATGAATAAGTTCGAGAAGACGCAGGCATGGAATCTGCCGGTTGTTGATCATGACAGGTCGTATGTCGGTTTTGTCTCCAAGTCAAAGATTTTCTCGGCTTACAGGGATCAGTTGAAACAGGTGTCGCATGATTGATTTTAGGGGTGTTTATACCGGTGCCCCCGCCTCCCGTTCGGGAGGCACCCCCCCCTAGCCGTGGGTGGCATGTCACCTATGATAAACACCCATAAAATCAATCGACGTTAAAGTTAGTTTTGATTATGAAGGAGATTTATATAAAGAGTATTGCTCAGCGGGTTGGAGTCAAGGATTGGCAGGTCGAGAACTGTGCAAAGTTGTTCGAGGAAGGTGCTACCATTCCTTTTATAAGCAGATATAGGAAAGAGAGGACAGGAGGACTGGATGAGGTTGCCGTTGCGGAAATAAGGCATTGGGCTGATGTGTTTTCGGAGATGGAAAAACGCAAGGCTACAGTACTGGAAACCATAGAGCAGGCAGGTGGCTTGACAGACGGACTCAGAATACGTATCGAGAATTGTGTGGAGGCACGTGAACTTGAGGATATTTATCTTCCTTTCAAACCAAAGAGACGTACCCGTGCCACTGTGGCCAAGGAAGCCGGTCTGGAACCTCTTGCAGACAAGATGTATGATGTGGCTCTTTCAGACCCGGTGTCTGAAGCCCGTAAATATATAGGTGAAAAGGTAGCATCTGTTGATGATGCATTGGCTGGAGCCCGTGATATAATCGCTGAACGTCTTAGCGAGACAGCATCTGTGAGAGAGACCCTCAGACAGATATTCAAGACAAGAAGGCTGGTTACAAAGGCAACCAGGAAGGCTACAGGTCCTGAGGCCATGAAGTACAGGTCCTATTTCGACTACTCTGAGTCGTTGGAACGCATTGCTCCGCACAGGCTTCTTGCAATCCTCAGAGCAGAGGAGGAGGGATTCATATCAGTCAAGGTGGATGCAGATCCAGAGAAATGCGGAAAGAAGATATACTATGATTTCTGTCAGGAAAGACGTTATCCGTCTTCTCTTCTTGCAGAGCAGATGCATATGGCCTTTGACGATTCTTTCAAGAGGCTCCTTGAACCTTCCATCTCGAACGAAGTCATAAAGGAGGCAAAGGAAAAGGCTGATGTTGAGTCTATAAGGATATTCGGGGACAATCTTCGCCAACTTCTTCTTGCACCTCCGGTGGGACAGAAAAGAGTACTTGCAATAGATCCTGGTTTCAGGACAGGTTGTAAAGTTGTCTGTCTGGATGAGCAGGGAAACCTGCTTCATAACGAGGCAATCTTCCCTCATCCTCCTGTAAGTGAAAAGATAAAGGCCATACAGGCAGTTTCCTCCATGGTTCAGAAATATGGAATCGAGGTTATTGCCATAGGAAACGGTACTGCGAGTCGTGAGACCGAGGACTTCATCAAGAGAGTCCCTCTTCCAAAGGATGTCCGTGTATTTACCGTCAGTGAGGATGGTGCGTCCATATATTCTGCATCAGAAGTGGCAAGAGCAGAGTTCCCTGACTATGATGTAACGGTCCGTGGTGCGGTTTCAATAGGAAGGAGGCTCATGGATCCTCTCGCAGAACTTGTGAAGATAGATCCTAAATCATTGGGTGTAGGCCAGTATCAGCACGATGTGGATCAAGGCCTTTTGAAGGAGACTCTGGACAATACAGTAGAGAGTTGTGTGAACAGCGTAGGTGTCAACCTGAATACCGCCAGCAGTTATCTCCTCAGTTATGTCTCGGGAATCGGACCTGCGTTGGCTGAAAATATAGTCGAGTATCGTACTGTAAATGGAGCATACAGATCCAGAAAGGAACTTCTTAAGGTAAAACGTCTGGGAGGAAAGGCATTCGAACAATGTGCCGGATTCCTCAGGATTGCCGATGCGGAGAATCCCCTTGACAATTCTGCAGTCCATCCGGAGGCCTACCATATTGTGGACCGTATGGCAAGGGACCTTAAGGTCACTCCTAAGGAACTTGTCGGCAATGCTGAACTCTGTGCCGGAATTGACGCTGAGAAATATGTGGAAGGGGATTTCGGACTTCCTACGATCAATGATATAATCCTTGAACTCAAGAAACCTGGCCGTGATCCTAGAGAGAGTGCACAGACCTTTGAGTTTGACCATGATATAAAGACCATCGAGGATTTGAAGACAGGAATGGAACTTCCTGGTATCGTGACCAATATTACGGCATTCGGCGCGTTTGTCGATATCGGAATAAAACAGAACGGACTGATCCATGCTTCCCAGATGGGGGTTAAAGGAATGGCGGATCCATCAAAGATCCTTAAACTCCACCAACAGGTCAAGGTTTCTGTGATTTCCGTCGATCTTGACCGCTTGCGCATCGGTCTGCGTCTGCTATAAGACATAAAGAGGGTGACACATCTGTGTCACCCTCTTGTTGATTACTTGACGTAAACTCTGCGCGAATCGATTACATTCTCTGCATCCTTGCCGAGCCATACCTCGAACCAGCCTTCTTCGACAACGAAGTTCATGTCCTTGTCCCATAGATGGAAACTACGATATGGAACTTCAAGTTCTACGGTCTTGCTTTCGCCAGGATTCAGTGTTACTCGCTTGAAAGCGACCAGTTCCTTTAATGGACGGCCCACTGACGCGATTTCATCATGCATATAAAGTTGGACGACTTCGTCACCGGCAACCTTGCCTGTATTCTTTACTGTAACCTTTACCTTGAGGGCATTGTCCTTCTCAAGTTTTTCAGGCATCTGCATGTTGCTGTACTTGAATGTAGTATAACTGAGACCATATCCGAATGGATATAGAGGTTTGCCGTCATTCTCTACGTAACTGTAGTTGCGTCCGCTAGGCTTGATTGAATAGTACATTGGATTCTGACCTATGCTCTTCACCCAACTGAAAGGAAGGCGTCCTCCAGGATTGTATTTACCTGTGAGTACATCTGCTATCGCTGTATCTCCCTGTTCTCCCGGATACCATGCTTCCAGAACTGCTGCTGCTCCGTCTACCCAGTCTGTGATGTCGATTACTGAACCGTTCTGCAGTACTACAACAGGCTTTCCTGTCGCAATAAGGTCGCGGATCATCTTCTCCTGATCGATTGCCAGATTAAGAAGTACCTGCTCGTCGATTATCTGATTGTTGGAGTCATCTCTGTTCTGACTTATGAAATACCTGCTATAGCGAAGCATCTGAACATAAGTTACTCTACATTCAGACACATCTTCAAGCAATATACGGGAATTGCTCCGTCACAGTATTATCTGAATCTCAAGATACAGAGGGCCAAAGATATGCTCAGAAGTACGGATGCCTCGATCAAGGAAATTTCTTATATTCTGCATTTTGATACTCCCGAGTATTTTACAAAACTGTTCAAACTGAAGACAGGTTTGGCACCAAGTCAGTTCAGAGACCAGATAAGCGCATTGAGATGATATGAACGTCTTTATGACTTGTCTCTCACTTTCTTGCTGTACTGCGACAGGATGACTCCGACTGTTGAAATTGCTATTCCGATCCACTGCCTCTGGTTCAAGGCTTCGTGACCGATTATCCATGCTATGATGGCGGCTGCTACAGGGATGAGAGCCGAGAATATGCTTGACTTTGCGACTCCGAGATTCTTTATCGTACTTACCCAGAGTGAGAATGCGAGACTTGAACAAAGTACTGCAAGACAGATGATAGGATACCATACGTCTCCGTCGAAATACACTTCATAATTGAATCCGTCGATTCCTTTCCATATGAAAAGAGGGAAGAGATACACGGAGCCTATAAGGAACTGGTACATCACGATGGTCTGACTTGGATAGTTACCGGAAAGGCTTTTTGTTATTGAAGCATGTCCTACCTCTGAAATCACAGCAATCAGCAGGAGAACTATTCCCCAGATGAAGTGTTCTCCCAGAGATCCCTTTGCCATTGCAACCAATACGATACCCACGAGCGAAAGGCTGATTCCCGCTATGTTGACTGCGTTGATCTTTTCTTTGAAGAAGAGTATTCCTGCTCCTATTGAGAAAATAGGGATAGTGGCCACTACCATTGCACTGATGGTAGGTGAGCCTGTGAGTTTCAGACCGAAAGTCTCGCATATGAAGTAGATGAATGGCTCAAAGAAGGCCAGAAGCAGGAATTTACCGATGTCCTGCTTCTGTATCCTCTTGATCCTTGCATATGCAGTGTTGAAGAGGAACAGTATTGTTCCTGCCATGAATATCCTGACGAAGACAAAGTAGAATATAGGGATTCCCAGACCGATCAGTTTGTCTGTCCATATATAGGACATTCCCCACAATATTATCGCGAACATTGACGCTATGTATATGAGCGTCTTGCTAGGCTGAACCTTAGGTGACATGTTTCAGGTTAGAATTTTTGTTAAATGAATTTTCCGTCCTTATAAACGATCTTTCCTCCGATGAATACGGTTTCAATGCTTCCGTATAATCTTTCTCCATCGTATGGACTCCATCCGCATCTGCTGAACTGGTCTTCGTTGCGCACGGTAAATTCCTCATTCATATCGAAGATGACTATGTCCGCCTCATATCCGGGCCTGATCTTGCCTGTGGTGAGCCTGTAGAGGTCTGATGCGTTCTCGGAGAATGCTGCGGCTATCTTCGTGAGAGGAATGTCCTCTGTTCTTGCTATTGTTACAAGTACAGGCAGACTCTGCTGTATCGAAGGCAGTCCGGATGGGGCCTTTGTATATGGGCCATCCTTTTCTGCAGGTAGGTGAGGGGCGTGGTCGGAACCGATTGTATCGATGAGTCCGTTTGCAAGTGCATTTCTTAAGGCCTCTCTGTCAGAGGCTCCTTTGACTGCCGGATTGCATTTGAGCCTGCTCCCCATACGGTCATAGTCTTCATTGCAGAACCAGAGGTAGTTGCATGAGGTCTCGGCGATGATGTTCGGATTGGTGGCTTTCGCTGCCCTGACCATCTCTATCTCTTCCTTTGTAGATATGTGGCAGAGTACCAATGCAGTACCATGCTGCATAGCCTTTTCCAATGCCTTGATGCTGGACTTTATGCATGCTCTTCTGCTACGAATGTTCTCGTGTTCGCTGAAAGGAATATCTTCTCCGTATTTTTCGATTGCAGCCTTAAGGTTTGTGCGTATTGTGTCCTCATCCTCGCAATGTACGAGCACAGGCTTGTTCTTTATGGAGAAAAGGCGGTCTAGGGTGTTGTTTTCGTCTACCAGCATGTTTCCTGTAGACGAACCCATGAATACCTTTATTCCTTTTACATTGTCAGGTGAGAGTTCGGTCTTTCCGTCCAGTATCCTTTCGATTCCCTCGATATTGCTGTTTGTCGCGCCGAGATGAAAGCCTAGATTCATGCATGACTTTTCCTTTGCAAGTTCCATCTTAGCCATGAATGCTTCCTTGGAAACCGTTGCCGGGCTTGTGTTCGGCATATCCATGGCTGTAGTGACACCTCCTGCTACGGCTGCACGCGACTCTGTCTCCATGTCTGCCTTGTGTGTCAGGCCAGGTTCGCGGAAATGTACATGTGCATCGATTCCACCTGCCATCAGATGTTTGCCTTCCAGATCGATGGTTTCGATATCAGTATATCGTTCCTTCAGGGCATTGACCTTATAATCAAAGCCCTCTGCATCTGTGTATATTACGTCAACGATCTTTCCTCCGGAGATGACCACACTTCCAGTCGCCTCCTTGGCTGCCGTAACTATGGTTGCTTTGTGCAGAAGATATGTACTCATTGTTTTCTTGGCTTGATTTTTCTCATCTTGAGTCCCATGACTCCCCAGAACGCTTCTCCGAATATTCCGCTGCTCATCTTTGATGTGCCTTCTGTCCTGTCTACAAATATGATAGGCACTTCCTTGATGTTGAATCCCAGTTTATAGGTAGAGTACTTCATCTCGATCTGGAATCCGTAACCTTTCATCTTTACCTTGTCAAGGTCGATGGTCTCGAGTACCTTTCGGGTATAGCATTTGAATCCTGCTGTAGTGTCATAGACCTTCATACCAAGTACAGTGCGTACATATACAGATGCATAATATGACATTATGACCCTGCCGATAGGCCAGTTGATGACACTGATTCCGTTGCAGTAACGTGAACCGATTGCCAGATCTGCCCCATCCTTGCATGCCTGATACAGTTTCGGTACATCATTCGGATTGTGAGAGAAATCCGCGTCCATCTCGAATATATAGTCATATCCGTTTTCTACAGCCCATTTGAATCCTGTTATATATGCTGTGCCCAGGCCCAGTTTTCCCTTCCTTTCTATCATATGAAGCCTGTCAGGGAATTCTTTCTGCAACCCTTTCACGATCGCTGCCGTACCGTCAGGCGATCCGTCTTCAATGACGAGGATATGATATTCTCCTTCCAGTGAAAAGACTGCTCTTATGATCTTTTCAATATTTTCTTTTTCGTTGTAGGTCGGGATGATTACTACTTTCTTGTCCATGTCCTTTATTTCTGAATTGTCTTCATCATTTCTTTCACTGCAGCCTCAAGTTGCTTGTCCTCGCCACGGAGAACTGATGCTGGGTCGTTGTACACGAGAATATCTGGCTCGATCTGCATGTTCTCAAGATATCTGCCTTCCTTTACTCCCAACGCTCCTACCTGCGGTATACCGAACACGATCGTATTGTCGATCTGGTTTTCCCACCATACTGCAGTCATTGTGCCAGGTACCGGTGCGCCGATGAGTTTACCGATTCCGAGAGCCCTGTATACATATGGGAATCCACATGCGTCGGAATAGTTGTCTTCTCCCATGAGTACGCATGACGGCTTTGTCCATTTGTTGTACGGCTCTGTGCCGATGTACTGTCCGCGAGGCTCGAATCTGATGTATCCGGTGCCTCCGAGCAGAGTCGCGAGGTCATCATGGAGCCATCCGCCTCCGTTATGTCTTGTGTCGACGATTACTGCTTCGCATGTGCGGTATTTGCCGAGAAGGTCGGAATATACTCGTCTGAAACTCTCGGAGTCCATTCCTTCCACATGTACGTATCCGATCTTTCCTCCGGAAAGTCTTTCGACCATCTTCTCCCTCTGCTCGACCCATCTTCTGTAGAGTTGAGGCACGTCGGTGAATGCCGGCTCGATGTACATTTCCGTCTCTTTCTTTCCGCCTTTCTTTATTGTAATGGCCATTTTCTTTCCGCCCTGCATACGAAGAAGCGGATACCAGTCCATTCCGGCCTTTATTTCCGTGCCATTGATCGAAGTGATGATGTCTCCTTCCTTGATTTCCGGATCTGCTATGTACAATGTACCGCCTTTGATCACTTCCTTGATCCTTATTCCGTCTCCGTCATGGTCGTTGTCGTAGAATACTCCAAGATTTGCAGTGTTCAGACCGGACTTGTACTGATAACGTGCTCCGGTATGCGAACCGTTGAGTTCTCCGAGGAGTTCTGACAGCATTTCCTGGAAGTCGAAGTTGTTCTCGATATGCGGGAGGAATCTCCTGTAGTTTGCATAATGGCCCTCCCAGTCAGTACCGTGAAGGTCAGGCATGTAGAACTTCTCCTTGACCTGCTTCCATATATGGTCGAACATATATTCTCTTTCTCCGGCAGGCTTGTATTCGAAACTTCCTGAGAATGAGATTGTTTCTCTCGATCCGTTGGCGGTGGCGATGCGTGATACGCTTCCTCCTGAAAGCATGTACATGTATTTGTCATCTTCTGTCGGATAGATGGAACCGCTCACTCCCTTGGCTACGACCTTGATGCTGTTATCCTCGAGGTTGATGAGGCAGAGATCAGTGCTCCTCTCAAGTCTCATTGTGTAGTAGAGTTTCTTTCCGTCCTGAGTAAGGTGGTAGTCACCAAGTCTGCCTGACATTCTTGTAAGTCTTACGATTCTGTCCTTCCTGTTTTCCAGATCGAGTACAAGTTTTTCTGTCTTCTTCTCTGCCTTTGCACTGTCCTTCTTCTCCTTCTTTTCGTCCTTAGCCTTGGTCTTTTCGTCCTTCATCATTTCTGCAATGGCATTGTCTTCCTTGTCTCGGTTGAATTCCATATATCTCTGTCCGTCGAAGAACATTATATATATGTCATCTTCAGCACCCCAACTTCCGTGGCTGCGGTAGCCGGCCTTGTCTGACTGCCATGTCATGGCCTTACCCTTGAGGACCCACTTGAAGTTGCTGTCTGTATATCCGCTTTCTGTGAGGTCTGTAATCTTTCCGCTCTCAACATCGATCAAGGCTACATCCTCATTGTTCCATCCTCCGTTCGCCTGATAGTTGCAGAGTATGTATCTGCTGTCCGGGCTCCAGGCAAAATTCTGGTCTCCGTCCTGGTATGAGTAGTTTACGTTTTTGTCAAGCACGATCTTTTCCTCTCCGCTCTTGAGGTCCATTACAGCGATAGCCGTCCTGTCCTTTAGATATGCTATGCTTTTCCCGTCAGGAGAGACCTGGGGCTGGAAACATGTGTCACCAGGCTTGCTTACCAGTTTCTCTTCCATCTTGACT
The DNA here is from genome assembly GCA_045644485.1 of Candidatus Cryptobacteroides sp. GTDB lineage: Bacteria > Bacteroidota > Bacteroidia > Bacteroidales > UBA932 > Cryptobacteroides. Next base: position 36,689 of record JAZRGY010000106.1, read on the forward strand.
GCATATGTGAAATATTTGTCGTCCTTGTCAGACAAGGTGGTCGACCATATTCCCCAGTGGCCGTTTCTCTCAGATGAGTAGTAGATGGTTTTTCCATCTTTAGAGAACCAGAGGTCTCTTTCCTGCTGAGGTGTATTGGTGATGCGTTTTGTTGTGGCGTGGTCTGTTGTCGTTACGTATACGTCGCCTCTCAATATGACTGCGACTTCCTTGCCGTTCGGTGATACCGCCATGCTTCTTGCACCAGAAGAAATGGTCCTGTCCTGAACAGGGCTTTCGATCTGGTCTGTGACGATACTTATCTCGACCTTCTTAGGCTGCGCCCCCTTCTTCATGGTGTAGAGTTCTCCGTTATATGAGAAGCAGAGGGTTCCGTTCTGAGATACTGACAGATATCTCACCGGGTTTCCTTTGAATGATGTGATCTGCTCAGGTTTGCTGCTGCTTTTGAGTGAGGTAGCATAGATGTTAAGAGTGCCATCCTCCTCGCTGAGGTAGAAATATTCCTGAGTTCCAGGGAGGAAAACCGGATTTCTGTCCTCGCCTTTGAATCCGCTGAGTCTGCCGAACTGTCCGTTACCGGTAATCTTGAAGTCCTTGGCGCCCTTTTCCGGGATATATCTCCAGATATCGCGTGTAACGGATGAGGTGTGATGCTTTCTGAGGGCATCCTCATATCCTTTATAATCTTCATAGATTACATGAAGGCCCTCGCCATCTTCGCTGACACTGATGTTGGAAACTGGAAGTGAGGTGACCTGTATCGGCTTGCCGCCTTCCGGTCCTACCTTATATAATTGAGCCGTGCCCGGGAAGTCTCCGTATTGAGCATCCTGCTGTATGTTTGCAGTGAAGAGTACGCTTCCGTCCTTCATCACTTCCAGAGGAGTCTCGTTGCCTGTATGGGATGTGAGCCTCTTTGGAGATCCTCCTTCTGCCGATACCATATATATATCCTTGCTCTTTTCCCTGTATGAACTGAATACGATGCTTTTTCCGTCCGGTGTCCATATCGGTTCTGAATCATAACTCGGATTTGTGGTGAGTTGGAATGCCTTTCCTCCTTCAGAGGATACTATAAAGATATTACCTTTATATGTAAAGGCTATTTTTGTTCCATCCGGGGAAATGTCATTCTTTCTCAGCCAGAGAGGGGAGTCCTGGGCTGTAAGTATCATGGCAGATATGAAAAATGCCGATAAGGTCAGGAAAATTCTTTTCATATTACTTTATATTATATAAGTATATCATGCAAATATACTAAAAAATCTCCGTTTGTGATGTGGCTTGCTTTTAACAAATTTGTAACAATGCTTATGGGCTTTTGGTACTCAATGAATTACGCATGAAATATTGGTTTTGAAGTGTGTGGAATACGGTTTTGTGGTCGAAATAAATTTGGAGATTAAAAAATAAAGCGTACCTTTGCACTCCCTTTGAAAAACGGG
>JAZRGY010000107.1:0-2348 GCA_045644485.1 Candidatus Cryptobacteroides sp.
CCTCTGAGTTTTACATCATATCTTAACGACCAGCGGCAAGAGCAGAAACCTCCTCAACACTGAGATTCGTCAGTTGTGCAATCTGATTAATATCCATCCCGAAATCAAGCATCCTAAGGGCCACTTCCGCACGTCCTTGGGCACGTCCTTCAGCCAATCCTTCAGCCAATCCTTCAGCACGACCTTGATCACGACCTTCAGCCAAGGTAGTTTCCTTGAAATACCTCATCTGGTTTCTGAAATCTCTTTCTGTTGTCATCTTATCTAATATTTTATTTCTGGTATCCTGATCCATATTATACAACTCGGACACCTTGAATATCTTATCAAACACATCGTGCATAAGGACCGGAGGCTTATGCTCCAAGACAGGCATATTCTTTAAGCAGAAATACATACCGTCGAGAATATTGCCGTCAAGTTCATCCATCTTCTTCCTGAACTTAGGCAACTCGATAAAGATGAACGTAACCCTATCTGTCAGAAGACACTGAGACCTTTCTTCATACAGTCTGAACACCGTCATCACCTGGTCTTCCGCACCTGCCGGAATGTCCATTTTGAAGTTAAGGATATTGATTACATACACCGGAAGAAAATCATAATATTCCGCTCCGGCCTCCACCTGACGCTGAATCTGGAACGTGGAATAGTAGATTGCCCGCTCCGGATAGAACGGCTGCTTCCTCCTCTGCACCTCAACAATTATCCTGGAGCCGTCATCAGTCTTGCAGAACATATCATAAACCGTTCCTTTAAGATCCCGCTCCACCGGATGCATTTCCTTGTCAATGAACTCCAGATCCACAATCCTTCTATCAGGAATCACCTGATTCAGAAACTCAATCATCACATCCTTTGTGGACTCCCTCCCAAAAACCAACTTGAACACATCATCGTCAAGCAAGTCTGCATACTTAAAATCGTGTCGCATAAACTTTTGTGTTAAAGATTCACATTGGCCCACCATGGACCATTTTCAAAAATTCATGCTCAGACTTTTGTCCCTTCATGCCCCACAAAATTGTGAAAAATTCAAGAGTTTTCACATAGCATCACGCATATTTTTCTCTTTTTTATCAAAACTTTTTCTTTTTTTTATTGTTTTTTCCTTTTTTTATCAATCCTTCCCTTCCCAGCAATCTTGAGGACAAACTTTAAGGCAGAACTCTAGGTTGTCATTCCAAACCTGAAGCGAAACCTTAGTGTGTCATTCCAAGCGACCTCTACTACTGTCATTCCGAGCGAACGAAGTGAGTCGAGGAATCTTTAAAAGCGCCCCCCGAAACGCAATTCGAGGGACATTTCTGCGCGTCATGTCCAGAAACCAAGGCCAAACCCCTGTTTTGACACCGCGACACGCAAAAGTTAAATGGAAGTTGCGCGTCGCGAACCTAAGAGAAGGGAGACTTTGAGGAAGAATCCTGATTCTGTCATTCCGAGCGAACGGAGTGAGTCGAGGAATCTTTAAAAGCGGTCCCCGAAACGCAATTTGAGGCACACTTCTGCGCGTCGCGTCTGGAAACCAAGTCCAAACCCCCGTTTTGACACCGCGATACGCAAAAGGATGCCTGTTTTTGTGTGTCGCAGAGACAACAATTTCCCCAGAGCGTTATAAGTAGAGAAGAGGCTAACCCCAAAGTCAAAGACTTTAAGGTTTGCCTTGGTGTTATAATCGTTCAGCGTATAGAATTATTTCACTGTTGCGTTAGCAGGCTTTGTCACCAATTCTGCGAGGTTAGCAGCAGTCACTGCGAAGCCGCCTAATGTACAGTTCTCGAAAGTCACTGCAGCGACATTATCAATTGCGTATCCTGCAGCGAAGTCGTAGTTCACGAACTCTGTCGCGGCGTATGAAGTCCAGCCGTTGAAAGTAAAGTTATATACCTCAAGACCCTGATTGTAAGAGATAGTATATACAGTTCCGTCGATAGTTACATTCTCAAGAATCACCTTGCTGGTGTTGTACTATGGTGGTTCCCGTTGATAGTCTTGCCGTTACGGATTAAAGGAACGTTTAAAAACCACGAGGAGTCGATAAGAATTTTAACCAGCCAGAGAATAAGGAAAAACTTCGGGATTAACTAGACTCAAGTGTAATGAATACGAGACTTCTACTGATCGTGCTGTTGGCAGCATGTGGTGCTTTTGCATCGCATGCTCAGAGTCATGATGCCCGGCAGATGTACCCGATCGAGAAACGTTACAATATTTTCTTCCGCATAAACAGTCCGGAAATCGACTATGGGTTCAAGGAAAATTCCAAGACTATCGAGACCATGCGGAAAGACATCCAGGCGACAATCGAGAATAACGGTTCGTTCCCTGATACAATCTCCGTTGTTTCC
>JAZRGY010000108.1:0-7247 GCA_045644485.1 Candidatus Cryptobacteroides sp.
AGAAGGTTGTGCGTGTACCGGGCGAGCGTGCAAAGGTGGCTGTAGAGTCTTATGACGAAAGGATCGATCCAATCGGAGCATGTATCGGTGTCAAGGGTGCCCGTATCATCGGAATCGTCCGTGAGCTCCGTAACGAGAACATCGATGTCCTCCAGTGGACAAACAATACACAGCTCCTTATCCAGAGAGCCCTCAATCCTGCAAAGATTTCATCAATCGTGCTTGGTACTCCGGAAGATGAGAAGATCAAGGTGTATATGCTTCCTGACGAGGTCAAGAAGGGTATCGGTAAGGGCGGATGCAACATCAGACTTGCAGGCATGCTCGTAGGAAAGGAGATCGAGGTATGGAGAGAACTGCCTAAGGACGAGATAGATGAGGAGGAGGAAGACGTTCTTCTTATCGATTTCAACGATGTTATCGAGGATTGGATCATTGAGAAACTCCAGAACATCGGATGTGATACAGCGAAGAGTGTGCTTGCACTCTCTGCAGCGGATATCGCCAAGAGAGCAGATCTTGAGGACGAGACAGTAGAGGAGATTCTTGATATTCTCCGCGCTGAGTTTGAAGACGAAGAATAATGACAAAGGGGTAATATATGGCAGAAATCAGATTAAGTAAACTTACAAAGCAATTCAGCATCGGACTTGCACGACTCGTTGATTTTCTCAATGAGAAGGGAGCCAATGTGGAGATGAATCCGAATGCAAAGGTTTCGGATGAGTATCTTCCGGCTATCGAGGCTAAGTTCGGTGAAGACCAGAAACTTAAAAAGGACAGGGAGAAGGTGACCATCAAACTCAAGGAAATAATCGAGTTGGGAGCCAAGAAGAAGCCGGGTCGTGAAGAAGAGGATATTCCGGAAAGGGAAGTTGTGATAAAGAGCAACGTCCTTAACGAGGAACGTCCTGTAGAGTCAGAACCTGCTCCAGCGCCTGCACCAGCACCTGTTGAAGAACCGAAGGTGGTTGCAGGACCGAAGGTGATAGACAAGATCGATCTTTCCCAGTTCGAGAAGAAGGCGGCTCCTGAAAAGGTGGAGGAGAAGCCGGAGCCAGCACCGGCACCAGAGCCTGCTCCTGTACCGGAGCCTGTAAAGGTATCGGCACCAGCACCTGTTCCTGTGGCAGAACCAGAGCCTGTTCCCGCCCCAACCCCAGCGGAAGAGCCTGTCAAGCCAGCAGAACCACGTGAGGTGAAGATCGAGGTTGAGAAACTGGCGGGCCCTAAGGTTGTGGACAAGATTGACCTCTCACAGTTCGACAAGAAGAAGAAAAAGAAGAAGAGAGAAAGGATCGGCAAGGATGGAAGCCAGAAGGTCGATGTGACCAAGGTTGAGGCTACCAACAATGCCGCAAAGAAGGATAAGAAGGACAAGAACCACCCTAATGCTCAGCAGCAGGGTCAGGGCAAGAAGGACAAGAAGAGCCGTCGCGACCGCGGAGGTGACAAGTTCAAGCCTATGACTGAGGCAGAACAGGAAGAGATGCAGAAGGAGATCCAGAAGCAGATCAAGGAGACCTATGCCCGCATGAACGAGAACAAGAAGGGTAATTTCGGAGCAAAGCATAGAAAGGAGAAGAGGGAACTTGCATCACAGAGGATGCAGGAAGAGATGGAGATGCAGGAACTCGAACAGAAGGTATTGAAGGTTACAGAGTTCGTGACCGTAAATGATCTTGCGACCCTTATGAACAATACTCCAGTCACAAAGGTGATCGGAGCCTGCATGAGCCTTGGTATGATGGTGTCGATCAACCAGCGTCTTGATGCAGAGACTCTCGTGCTTGTTGCCGAGGAATTCGGATACGAAGTCGAGTTCGTGACCGCTAACCTTACTGATGCAATCGCTCAGGGAGAGGCAGAAGATACAGCAGATGACCTCCTTCCACGTCCACCGGTGATCACTGTCATGGGACACGTTGACCACGGTAAGACATCGCTTCTCGACTACATCCGTAAGGCCAATGTGATTGCCGGTGAGGCCGGTGGTATCACACAGCACATCGGTGCATACAACGTTAAACTTCCTGACGGACAGAGAATCACATTCCTCGATACTCCTGGTCACGAGGCCTTTACTGCTATGCGTGCGCGTGGTGCCAAGATGACTGACCTTGCTATCATCATCATCGCTGCCGATGACTGTATCATGCCTCAGACAGTGGAGGCAATCAACCATGCACAGGCTGCGGGTGTTCCTATGGTCTTTGCAATCAATAAGATAGATAAGCCGGGTGCTAACCCTGAGAAGATACGTGAGCAGTTGTCCAACATGAACATCCTCGTTGAGGACTGGGGCGGAAAGTACCAGTGTCAGGAAATCTCTGCAAAGAAGGGTATCAATGTGGATCTTCTTCTTGAGAAGGTTCTTCTTGAGGCGGAGATGCTTGAACTCAAGGCAAATCCTAACCGTAGGGCTTCAGGTGCCGTCATCGAGTCTTCTCTCGACAAGGGCCGTGGTTATCTCGCTACCATCCTTGTTCAGAACGGTACCCTTCGCGTCGGTGATGTCATGCTTTCAGGATGCTTCACAGGTCGTGTGAAGGCAATGTTCAATGAGCGTGGACAGAAGGTCGAGGCTGCAGGGCCGTCGACTCCGGTATCTGTTCTCGGTCTGAACGGTGCTCCTACAGCGGGTGAGACATTCAATGTGATGGCTGATGAGAAGGAGGCTAAGGATATTGCAAACAAGCGTGAGCAGTTGATCCGTATCCAGGGTATCAAGACCCAGAAGCATATGACTCTCGAGGAGATCGGACGTCGTATCGCTATTGGAAACTTCAAGGAACTCAATGTCATCGTCAAGGGAGACGTGGACGGTTCAGTGGAGGCTCTCTCAGACTCGATCATCAAACTTTCTACAGAGGAGGTTCGCGTGAATGTGATCCACAAGGCAGTGGGTGCGATTTCAGAGTCAGATATTCTTCTTGCTGCCGCTTCGGATGCCATCATCATCGGTTTCCAGGTTCGCCCTATGCCTTCTGCACGTAAACTTGCAGAGAAGGAAGAAATCGAAATCCGTCTTTACTCTGTCATCTACGACTGTATCAACGAACTCAAGAGTGGTATCGAAGGTATGCTCGAGCCTGAGCAGAAGGAGGTTGTCACTGCTACAGCCGAAGTTCAGGAGACCTTCAAGATTTCCAAGGTCGGTACAATCGCCGGATGTATCGTCCGTGAGGGTAAACTCCAGAGATCTGCAAAGGTGCGCGTGATCCGTGACGGTATCGTGGTCTACACCGGCGAACTCGGATCTCTCAAGAGATTCAAGGATGATGTCAAGGAAGTTCACATGGGTATGGACTGCGGTCTCAATATCCAGGGCTATAACGACATCAAGGTCGGTGACGTTGTCGAGGCTTACACAATCGAAGAGATCAAGAGGACACTCTAGAATATTCTTAATATAAAACTGACAGCCCTATATCACGAGAAGCAGAACATCAGGGGAAATGCTTCTCTTAGATATAGGGCTGTCAGTTTTATAAATATCCGTTCGCTTTACGCAGGGGAAGGCTAGAAGCGCCAGCCGAGGGTCAGGAGGACTTTCCAGTCAGAACGGGTGATCAGGATTTCCGGTGTCGGATCTGCAATGTTGCCGTCTTCATCGAAGATGTAGTCATTGTACGGCATGTAGTACTCATCATTATATATGTTCTTTCTGACTGCGAGGTCTGCAAAGAACGATCCTTTCGAACTGTATCCGAGACCGAAGGAGAAGTTGCTTCTGTACGGTCCCGTGAAGTTTTTTTCAGGAGATGTAGAGAATCCGTATCCTCCGCGGAGGGACAATGCTCCAAGTTTTGCCTCGGCTCCGAAACGCCATATGTTCTGTGTGCCGAATATCTCTTTGATGTCATTGTTGACATCTTCGAAGTAGTCCCTGTCACTTCCGTCTGTTCTGAAGTGCATCTGACTGTAGTCACAGAATTCGTAATCTGCGCTCACTACTGCGAAATTTCCTATCGTGTATGCGAGACCCAGGTTCGCTCTCAAAGGTGCTACGAATTTGTAGCCGTATTCTCCCTCAGGGCTGGAAGCATAGCCGTTGTATGCAGATGAAGTGAACTCTGTGGATCCGCTGTAGTTCCATCTTTCCACTATCTTGTTCACTATCGGAGTCTGGATGGCTGCTCCTATGCGCAGACCGAATCCCGGTGTGATTATCGCTCCGAATTTTGCATATGTTCCGGATCCTTCCGCATCGTACCAGTACCTGTGCTTCATCTGGCTGAAATACATGTTGTCTCCGTTGTCCAGTGCTATCTCGAAATCAGCAGGGTCTACTGCCTTCTCCTTGAAGTATTCGTCAAATCCGTAATCGAGAGTGCTTATGCCGAGGTTTGCACCCAGATAAAGGAAATCGGATATGTTTGCTCCTAGATTGAATACATAATCGTATTTTCCGCCCTTCACTCTTCTGCCGTATGTCTGGTCAAGATCTCCTCCGAGCACGATGTCGCCGTTGTCGAATACAAGTTCGCTTGCTCCGACGTATTCGTCGTCGTATCCTCCGAACGTGCTGATCATACCGCTTTGATATCCCACTACAGTGCTCCATGGGTAGTAATCATATGCGTCTTTGGCATTGAGGTCTGAAGCAAGGAATCCGCCAGCATCCACAGCCATAGCCCCCATGAATGAAGTGGTCGAGTTCAGTCCGTTTGCATAGACATCCTGGTCGAATGATGCGCTCTTGTTAATGATAAATCCGAAGGTGATGTTCTTCAGACCGGAGGTCCTGTCTGTGTCCCAGTCTATGGTCAGGCCCATGTTAGGCATACTGAACTGCGTCATGGAACTTCTCATCTTTCTTTCGAAATACGGAAGTGTTCCGTCTGCAAAAGGGGATACTCCCTGTGCGGTGGATGTCGAAACAGTCAGACCTGGAGTGATCGTGAACTGAGAGTATCCTGCCACAGCGCTGCCGGCAGGGTTGATTGTGATCGAACCGAGGTCCCCTCCAAGGGCGGTGAATGCATTTCCCATTGCGACAGATCTTGCCGTCCCTTCATAATTGTTTTCGCTGAACAGGAGTCCGTCGTAGGCGCTTTGTGCGCGTGAGACGAATGCTGCTACCATCAGCAGAATAGTAATTGCTGTCTTTCTCATTGTATGTCAGTCTTAATGGTTTTTCTATCTTCTTCCACCGGATGAGCCGCTTCTGCTGCCTCCTCCGTAACTTCCGCCGCCACCGGCACTGCCTCTGCTGTATCCTCCGCCACCGCCTCCGCTGTATCCTGAAGAACGTGTCGCTGTGGATGATGAACTGCGGTTATAACTGTTGCTTGAAGAACTTCTGTCGTAGGTCGAAGAACTTCTCGATACGCTCGAACTGTTGTCGACAGTGCCTCTTCCCTGGCTGCTCGAACTGCTGCTTCCTCTTGTGTATGAAGAAGAGTTTGTGTATGAAGAAGAACTTGGTCTTCTGTAGGTCGGTCTTCTGTCAGTTGATGCAGAAGGCTTGTTTTGTGATGATGCCTGACTTCCTGCAAGAGCAGCAGTATTCTGTCTTGTTGCCGTACGTCTTGCAACTGAGGTTCCTCCTGAAGATTTCGATGCAGTTACGCTGCTGCGCGATGTACTGCTTCCTGCGAGGGTTCCGCGGCCTGTACTGCTGCTGGTGCCTATGCCTCTTCTGACTGTAGTCCTGCCTGTTCCCGCAAATACACGCTCGCTGTTCTGTGTCTCATGACGAGGTCCATACCATATCCTGTCGCTGAAATGACCGCCATGTCCGATTCCAGGACCATGATGTCCCCAGTGCGGGCCGAAGCCTCCGTACCATCCGGCATAGTGCGGATACCAAGGATAATGGTACATTCCCCAATATCCTCCGTAGTACCATGGACTGCTCCATCCCCAGAAGCCCCAATAATCCCATGGATCATACCATCTTCCCCAATATCCTCCGTAATACCATGGGTCGTTCCATCCGTAGAACCATGGGTCGAAATAACCGTATCCCCAAGGGGACATGCTCCAGTATGGGCTCCAATGTCTGCTCCAGTACCACGAACTGCCGATGCTGTATGGAGTGTAGTATGACCACGGGTTGAGGTTGTTCCTCCAGTCATATGGGTTTTCTCCTACTGTAACTACCGTGCTGCTCAGATTCTTGTCGTATCTGATAGTTGCTGAGTAGTTGTCCGGTATCATGATAGTGTCCTTCCTGTCCCCGAAAAGATAGATCGGTGACTCCTTGGTCTTTGCTATCAGGGCATCGGTCTCGGCCTTGCTCTCCATCTTCTCTTCCTTTGTCCTGAAATCCGGGTCGCTGGCATATATTCCGTCGGTGAATTCCTGCCCCTCCGCTGAAGCGGCAAGTCTTGTGAATGTTCCGCATGACGAAAGGATCAATGCCGCCGCAATCATCATTACTGAACTCTTTTTCATATTCTTTTCTCCTTATATGATAATAATTTCGTATCTTCGCAACTTGATTTGCTATGCAATAACTGTACCGCTTTCAAGGCGTGGCAAACTATGCATTCAAGCACAATAATACGCATAAAAACAATAAAAAGCAAAAATACAATGGCAAAAGAAGTAACCAAGAGATCAGACAACTATTCGCAGTGGTATGACAATCTTGTTGTAAAGGCCGATCTTGCAGAGCGCTCTGCAGTTCGCGGATGTATGGTCATCAAGCCATACGGCTATGCAATCTGGGAGAAGATGCAGGATGTGCTCGACAAGATGTTCAAGGAGACAGGACATGTCAACGCATATTTCCCTCTTTTCATCCCTAAGTCGTTCCTCAGCCGTGAGGCGGAACATGTGGAAGGATTCGCAAAGGAGTGTGCAGTGGTGACTCACCACAGACTTATGGCCGATCCTGACGGAAACGGTGTCGTGGTAGACCCTTCAGCAAGACTTGAAGAGGAACTTATCGTACGCCCTACTTCAGAGACCATCATCTGGAATACATACAAGAACTGGGTGACTTCATGGAGAGATCTCCCTATCCTCTGCAATCAGTGGGCGAATGTCGTGCGTTGGGAGATGCGTACACGTCTTTTCCTCCGTACTGCAGAGTTCCTCTGGCAGGAGGGACATACCGCTCATGCTACTCGTCAGGAGGCGGAAGAGGAGACAATGAAGATGGTCAACGTGTATGCGGACTTTGCGCGTAATTATATGGGTGTTCCTGTCGTTGTGGGGCACAAGAGCCCTAACGAGAGATTCGCAGGCGCCCTTGATACGATGACTATCGAGGCCCTCATGCAGGACGGAAAGGC
>JAZRGY010000109.1:0-1382 GCA_045644485.1 Candidatus Cryptobacteroides sp.
GAGCAAGCGAAGCGAGTCGAGGAATCTTAAAAAGATTTATTTAGCCCAATTCTTATATGGGTTCTTCATAAGCATAGAGTTGTAGTACTTCACATCTCCGGTAACTTCCTCACCGAGCCACTCAGGCTTTACAAAAGCCTCGTCCTCAGAAGAAAGTTCAACTTCAGCCACTGTAAGGCCTTCGTTGTCACCGTAGAATTCGTCTACCTCATAAGTGTGGTCACCAGCCTCAACGAGGTAACGTGTCTTGTCGATCACGCCTGGCTCGCAGATCTGAAGAAGATCCTGAACCTCTGTTACAGGAATTTCCTTCTCCCACTCGAAACGGCTTGCACCGCTCGCAGAACCGATACCCTTGATGGTGATGAATCCTTTCTCTCCCTTTACGCGAACGCGTACGGTGCGCTCAGGAACTGAACTGAGGTAACCCTGAGTGATACGGGTAGCCTTCTTTGCAAACGGCTTGAAGTCGCCTGCTACCAAGAATTTTCTTTCGATTTCCTGTGCCATGGTATTACTCGTTTGCAAGTGGTTTGTCCGACATACCGATAACACGCTTGATAGCCTGGAGATAGTTGATGTTCTCAAGACCCTCGAGACCGCAGTCAGCGATGGTCTACTTGATATCCTCGATCTCTGTAGACTCAGAGTTGATGGTAACGACCTTTGGGCCGTTGATGAGAACGTTGCCCACCTCGCAGATTGTATCGTTTACCATGTAGCCGAAACGCTGCTTGTGCACGCGTACTGCCGCAAGGTCAGGATTGGCCTTCACCATTGAGATGAACTCGTCGTATGTGTACTCGTCCTTGTCAAGAGCAGGCATCTCCACCATGAATGCAGGGAACACCTCGTTCTCGAGCACTGTGCGTGTGATAGGGAACTCACCCTTCATGAGAGGGTTCCACTGCTCGTGGCCGTCGACTGTCTGGACATATGTCTTGATGTCCATCTTGCCGTTACGGATCTTTGTGTTGTTGATGTCGTTCTTACGCGAGATGATGTAGATCTCGTCGCTCTCGCGCTCCCATACCTTTTCAGGTACCGGTACTGAAAGACGAGCCATTCTCTTGTGTGCCTCGCAGAAGCACTGTCCGAATGAGCGGAACTCGAAGCGTGGCTTTGAGATTTCTCCGATTTTCAATTCTGCCATAAACTTATTTTATTTATAATTCACCTTGATTATCCCTATTGTTTTTTTGCATATCCCTTGATCTCTCCGGTAGATGGACCATTTGCAACACCTGGGGTAGGAACTGCATATGCCCAGTCTCCTGTTCCGTTTGGTACACGTGAGAAGGAAGCGTCTTTCCTTTCATCATCCTTAAATGACTCTTCTGCAAATGGATCCGCATCTTCACCACGGAGGAAACGGTCTACAA
>JAZRGY010000110.1:0-37682 GCA_045644485.1 Candidatus Cryptobacteroides sp.
TTCAACTTCATGCATGAAGAGACTTATGAGCAGATCCACCTCAACACTGACCTCGTGGTCAATGCTGACCTCATGAAGGAAGGACAGCACGTGGAGATGATGTTCCTCGCTGACGAGGAGCGTTGCCTTACTTGCGAACTCCCTACATATGTGGAACTTGAGGTGACTTACACAGAGCCTGCTGTAAAGGGTGATACAGCATCTACAAATGCTCAGAAGGAGATTACACTCGAGACTGGAGCGATCATCATGGCGCCACTCTTCATCAATATCGGTGAGAGAATCCGCGTGAACACTACTGACCGTTCATACGGCGAGCGTGTGAAGTAATCGCAGCAAGCATAAATCTATAATACCTGGTGCAGTTCAATATGTGAAACAGCACCAGGTATTTTCTTTTTGCGCCAGATCTCGGACTATTCCTGATGTTTAGGAAGGGTTACGGTGAAAGATGCTCCTCCGAGGGCAAAAGATTTCTGATATCTGATATCACCCTCGCACTTTTCGATGATGTTGCGGCATATTGCAAGACCAAGTCCTGTTCCGGAACTCTTTGTCGTGAAGTTTGGTGTGAACAGCCTGTCGAGGTTCTCCTCGCTTACTCCGGAGCCGTTGTCATCCACCACGATGTCATAGTAACCGTCCCTGATGCTGTTTCTCAGGCAGATCAGCACCTTGCCGGGAACAGGGTCCTCTCCTCTTTCCATTGCCTCTTTCTGGTTGATCTCCACAGCCTGGATGGCATTGGTTATGAGGTTTACAAAGACGCGTATGAGTTGTGGCTTAGGAGCCATCACGAATGCTTCCTCCATGCCGATGTAACTGATCCTGACATTTTCCTTGTTGTCGAATATGATCAACTGGTCCTTCAACGTCTTGTCAAGGTCCAGAAGCACAGGCTCCTCGCTGTAAAGTTTGGCGAATGTGGAGAATTCGTTTGCTGTTTCAGTGAGTATGTCGATGTGCTCGAGTACCACTGTGGAAACCTCGTCGAAGCGTTCTTCCCATTTAGGATTGTTGTTCTCTTTGAGTCTTATGAGTCTCTGCAACTGAAGTTTGATAGGTGTCAGAGGGTTCTTGATCTCATGAGCGACCTGACGGGCCATCTGACTCCATGCCTTGTCTCTTTCCGCCTGAGCGAGTTGCTTGGTGGAATCAGAGAGGTCATGCACCATTCGGTTGTATGCCTCCACGAGTGACGAGATTTCATCGTCTCTCTTGTAGATGATGTATTCCAGATTATGGACATCAGCGACATTCATCTTCTTACCCATCTCGAGAAGAGGGGAGAACATGGAATTCACTTCCCTTGTGCTGAAAAGCAGGGAGGCTATGAGCAGAAGGATGAACAGGTTGAATATCAAGGCTGCATGGAAGAAGGCCTCTCGTCTGAAGTCATAGTTTCTGTCAGTGTACGGGGAACTGATAATGGCAAGCATATCTCCGTTGTCGTTGAAGACAGGAGCATACATTGACCAGTAACTGTAGTCGTCTATCTTTTCCCTCTGGATGAAGAACCTCTGGTTCATGTGCCTGATGTTATGAAAGGCATCCTGGTCTATTCTGCTGCCTATGATCATCTTCTCGAAGACTTCGGGAGTTGTAGAGAGGAATACTTTTCCTTCAGGAGAATACAATGTTATATCTGATTTTGTCGTGTTTCCGATATTTTCCAGAGCAGCGGCAAAGTCCTGACCCCGGAGTTCCTGCCATGAAGTCGTCGTCCTGACCCTGTTACCGATCAGCGCCTGTATGGTGTTGATCTTGGTAGACATCAGGTTCTGCATGTTAGCCTCATTCCTCTTGTAGACGAACAATACGCTGATTGTCGTCATGCTGGTGAGTATCATGAATGAGGAGATGAACAGGATGGTATTTATTCTGGTCCTGAAATAATTCCTTCTGAATCCTTTTTTCTTGTCGTCATTCTTTGAGAACACATAAAGAAGAGCGCAGAGTCCCAGGAAAAGATACGAGAAGGAAGTGAAGTATACCATGGCGCCTCTTTGAGGTCTGGAGATGATTATCATCTCCTCTTCGGACACCATGTGCATGAAATGTACATGTCCGTTCTGGCGTACAACCTCTTTCCTTGCATCATGAAGTCGTGCGGTGTCTTCGGTGTATGATGTAGGATACGGATAATTGCCCTTGTATGAGGTGAGTTTGTCAGTCGAGTATTTCGCATATGAATACAGAGCCGGAATATTGATTCCTCCAGGATTTGAGAACTGTCCCAGAATGCTGTAGTATCCTCGGTCCTCGCGGTTGGATTCCGGTTCAAGTTCGACCAGCATCCTTGTCAGGCCGTCTTCTCTTGAATAGAAGGCGAATGTTCCTACATAGCGGCTTCTTCCGTTGCTGTCCGTGATGAACATGAAGTTCGAACCGGCTGCGATAGGGGTGCCTGTGCGGAGAATGGTGTTGAAATAGGCAAGTCCGTTCCTGTCGTTATCCCGGAAGAGCATCACGCTGGTATTGTATCCTTGTCTTGTCCGGGACAGATAATAATCCGCTATCCTGTTCAGGATCATCTCCTGGGTGTTGTCCAGTCTGGTAAGGGTCGCTATGAGTTGGTCTGAAGCAATGGATTCCTCCACGCTTCGCAGTTGTATCTCCAGTCCGAGGTCTCTTTCCACAGCGAGTCTGTTTGCCCAGACAGTGACCCTGTCCTGCTCTTTCCTGAATCCGAGGACGGCCGCTGTTATGGTGAAATAGAGAGAACATAAGAAGGCGAATATCGCGAGATTCCTTACCCGGAAAGCATTATAACGTATCCCCAGGGATTCACGTGCAATCGGCTGGACAGACTGAAGGAGGAGAACCAGGCAGAAAAGAAGTCCGGTATATGACAGGTACACCAATGCAGTGTAATGTATCTGATCGTTGTCCCTATAAAGTTCCATACTTATGTTTGAATTGAGTATGAGACTCTTGAGGGTTATGTGGGCGCATATGACGGTCCCCGCTGCCGCCAGAATGCAGAATAGTCCGTAAAGGATGAGATTCCTTCTTCTGTTTTTCTTGTTTTCCCTTACAAATGCGGCAATCTTGTCCCTCATCATGTATGTGCATACATGCAGCATCGTTATGTATGTGTTGATGAGGATAAGCGCTCCTAGAGAGAAGAGTATAGGACCGTCCGCATATAGGGTCGGAGAAAAGAGGTCAAATGAATTGCTCATCTGTGTTCCCCATGCGAATGCGACGGTGATAAGAGCCGTAAGAGATCCGATGACGGTGAGATACACCTTGAACGATCTGTGACCGAACAGAAAGAGCATGGTAGCGATCGCCAGAAGAACCAAGGCTGTCCATCTCAGCAATGAGTTGTCAAAGAAATGCGACATCTGGTCAGAGTCGAACAGTATCTTGAAGAGAGGGATGCCGTCAATGATTACAGGAGATCCGCTGCTGGATGTGATCGGAGCGACTGAATATCTTCCTCCTATCTTCAGGTGTGGGTTCGTTCCGTTTTCCGAAGTGCTCAACTCCTCTATTAGGTTGTTCTTGACTTCGATTCCCGATATTATCTTGATCCCGCTATCATTGTCAAAGGCTTTGACTACATACCATTTGGGACCAAGGTTCATGTATGAGACTTCCTGTGTGACTTCAGACAGCGGCGAAGATATCCGGTTGTTGTAACTGGTGAGCCTCTGGACAGTCAGCCTTCTGCTTATGTCGTCATTTATTATGGGGAACTGATTGCTCCAGAATTTCAAGGAGTCGTTCTCGTACTTGTATATGACCATATCGTCCGGAAGCCCTTCCAGACATCCGTCATTATTCCCGAACATAGCCTTCTGAACATATGTGTCCAGTTTGGCGAGCCGGTTCTGAAGCCTTGCCGTCGTCTTGTCAGCGATTTTAGCGGTCTCGTTTTCTCCGCTGTTTCCCACCATTGACAACATGAACATTGCAAAGGCAAGAAAGAGTACAAGCAGAGGAAGCCGCTTCTTTATGAACATGTTGTTTCTCATCGTCATTCATGGTGATATGGTTCTCCCTTCATTATCGTGAAGGCCCGATAAATCTGCTCTACGAAGATCGCTCTTACCATCTGATGGGAAAAGGTCATTCTGGACAGGGATATCTTTGAATTGGCACGCCTGTAGACAGCCTCGGAAAAGCCGTATGCGCCGCCAATGACATATATCATATCTTTTCCGGCATATGAGATCTTGTCCTGTATCACCTTTGCAAGTTCGACCGAAGTATACTCCTTTCCTCTTTCGTCCAGGAGGATGAGGTCGTCAGTCGGTTTTACATTCTTGAGAATGAGTTCTCCTTCGCGTACCTTTATCTGGTCCTTGGTCAGTGCCGAGACATTCTTCAGTTCCGGAATCTCCACGACAGAAAAGGGAATATAATGTTTCAGTCTGGAAACATATATATCCATGCCCTGTCTTACCCAGTCCTTGTCAGTCTTTCCTACAGTAAGTAATGTGATCTTCATCGTATGCCTGCAATAATCGTACAAATATAATAAAAAACAATCTATTTGCACGGCTCGAAATTTGCAGTATCTTTGCCCTGTTTTCAAGGTCGATTTATGATAAGGGAAAGAATAATTGGAGTTGTGGCGGTTGCGGTTGCCATGCTTGTCTGTGCAGAGGCATCTGCTCAGGATAATAGTTACGATGTCTTCAATCCGATTTCAAAATATCTTGCATACGGTGATGCGGAAAAACTGTCCGCTTGGTTTTCGGACAATCTCGAAGTTACGATATTCTCCAATTCCAACGACTCGAGCAGAAATCAGGCTCGTCAGATAATGAAGTCGTTCTTCCGCTCGTACACACCCCGTTCTTTTGAAATCACCCACAAGGCAGGACGGTCCAATAAAAAGTACGCTTTAGGTACTCTGAACGCCGGCGGAGAGATGTTTGTCGTCACCATATTTGTTAACTATACAGATACGGATTACAAGATCCAGCATCTTAAGATAGAGCGAATGAACTGAAAAAAGTTGTCCTTCCGGACAACTTTTTTCAGTTCATTGTGAGTTCTACCGGACAGTGGTCCGAGCCGAAGATTTCTGTATGGATTCTTGCTCCCTGAAGACGCTCCTTTAGATTTTCTGAAGCAACGAAATAGTCAATACGCCAGCCCGCATTCTTCTGACGGGCTTGAAAACGGTATGACCACCATGAGTATATGTCAGTCTGGTCTGGGTAGAAATGACGGAAGGTGTCTGTGAAACCTGCATCAAGAAGGCGGGTGAACTGCCCTCGTTCCTGATCTGTGAATCCGGGATTCATCCTGTTGCTTTTCGGATTCTTCAGGTCGATTTCCTTGTGGGCCACATTAAGGTCGCCGCAGACGATGACTCCCTTTTTTTCTGCCAGCGAGCAGAGATATGTCCTGAAGTCGTCTTCCCACCTCATCCTGTAATCCAGTCTCTTGAGACCGTCCTGTGCGTTGGGCGTATATACGCAGACCAGAAAGAAATCATCCATCTCCAGAGTTATGACCCTTCCCTCATGGTCGTGTTCGTCTATGCCGATTCCGTAAGTCACTGATACAGGTTCGTGCCTTGTGTATATTGCAGTTCCCGAGTATCCTTTCTTGTCTGCATAGTTCCAATACGACTTATATCCCGGAAATTCCAGGTCGATCTGTCCGGCCTGCAGTTTTGTCTCCTGCAGACAGAAGAAGTCCGCATCCAGTTCTGCGAAAATATCCGCGAATCCTTTTCCGCATACGGCCCTTAAGCCGTTGACATTCCATGAAATGAACTTATACATAGTTTCTTTTCTTTATTCCATGCGAAGATAGCATTTTTCCGTAAACCCGATGTCAAAATAATTCACTATATTTGCAGATTGTAACAATGGTAATATGAGAGATTTATTTATAACCAATTCGCTTTCGAGAAAGAAGGAGTTGTTCAAGCCTCTTGACGAGGGTCATGTGGGACTTTATGTCTGCGGCCCGACAGTGTATGGGGACGCGCATCTTGGTCATGCAAGACCGGGAGTGACATATGACGTGTTTGTGAAACTGCTCAGACATCTTGGCTACAAGGTGCGTTATGTGCGTAACATCACTGATGTCGGACATCTGGAGCATGATGCAGACGAGGGAGAGGATAAGATAGCAAAGAAGGCCCGTCTGGAGCAACTTGAGCCTATGGAGGTAGTACAGAGGTGCACCCTTGCATACCATGAGGCAATGCGTATGCTCAACGTGGCTCCTCCATCGATTGAGCCGCGTGCCTCAGGACATATCATAGAGCAGATCGATCTTGTGAAGAAGATCCTAGATGCGGGATATGCGTACGAAAGCAACGGATCAATATATTTCGACGTCCTCAAGTATGACAAGGACCATAAGTACGGTATCCTTTCAGGCCGCACATTGGATGAGGTGAAGGAGGGTACAAGAGACCTTGACGGACAGCAGGACAAGCGTGCATCATACGACTTTGCCCTCTGGAAGAAGGCTTCTCCGGAGCATATCATGCGCTGGCCTTCGCCATGGAGCGACGGCTTCCCTGGCTGGCACCTCGAGTGTTCTGCCATGAGCGAGAAATACCTTGGAAAGGAGTTTGATATCCACGGAGGCGGAATGGACCTCCTCTTTCCTCATCACGAGTGCGAGATCGCACAGAATACGGCGTCGCGCGGATGTGGTGGAGTGAGGTATTGGATGCATAACAATATGATTACCATCGAAGGCAAGAAGATGGGAAAATCTCTCGGAAACTTCATCACCCTTCCTGAACTCTTTGCCGGAAATCATGAGAAACTAGAGCAGGCCTATACACCTATGACCGTGCGCTTCTTCATCCTTCAGGCTCATTATCGCGGAACACTTGATTTCAGCAATGAGGCTCTGCAGGCTGCGGAGAAGGGATTGAAGAGGATAATGCAGGCTGCTAAAGACCTTCGTACCCTTGCTGCGGCAGTTGGAGTCGCTTCTGCACCGGCACTTGCCTACGGTGAATTTGTCTCAGCAACCGCTCCTGTCGAGGTTGCAGTGTCGAATGCAGAGGTTCGTGCCTTGATCGAAGGTGTGTATGAGGCTCTCTGTGATGACCTCAATACCCCTGTAGCACTCTCGCATGTTTTTGATGCTGTCCGCATAATCAACACTGCAAAAGATAGGAAACTTACTCTTGACGCGTCTGACTATAAGGCACTTGTGGATCTTTTCGACAATGTTGTCTTCGGAGTGCTCGGACTTCGCGACGAAGAGAGCGAAGGCGGAAAGACCATGCAGACCATCGACGGACTGGTGAGTATGGTTCTGGAACAGCGCAATGCTGCCAAGGCTGCCAAGGATTGGGCTACCAGTGACCGCATCCGTGACGACCTCAAGTCTCTCGGTATCCAGATCAAGGATACCAAAGAAGGTACTGAGTGGACTTTGGAGTAGGTTTTATCAATTTTTGTTTATATTTGTATCTTACTTAATTCGGAAAATATGAAAGTAGCAATCATCATGGGCTCGACCAGCGACCTTGAGATCATGTCGCAGGCAATCAATGTCCTCGAAGGATTCGGGGTTGAGGTTGTAAAGAAGGTCATCAGTGCCCACAGGACTCCTGATCTCATGTGCGAGTTCGCGAAGTCGGCAAAGTCAAACGGAATAGGCGTGATCATCGCGGGTGCCGGCGGTGCTGCTCATGTGGCAGGCGTTGTTGCAGGAATGACAACCGTTCCTGTAATCGGAGTTCCTATCCAGACAAAGGCTCTTGGAGGCATGGACTCTCTTCTTTCCATCGTTCAGATGCCTGCAGGTATTCCTGTTGCTACAATGGCAATCAACGGAGCAAAGAATGCAGGTCTGTTCGCTGCCCAGATTCTTGCTCTGACTGATGAGGCACTTGCTGCAAAACTTGACGGATTCAGGAAAGAGCAGACTCAGAAAGTACTTGACGCTACTATATAAGACCCATGAGATAAGTCTATATGAAAAATTACCGCATCTTTGTAGAAAAATATCCTGAATTTCAGGTGGAGGCGCGCAGCCTCTTGAGCGAATTGAACGAAAACCTTCAGTTGTCGCTCCCATCTCTGCGTTTCCTCAATGTCTATGACCTCTTCGGTTTCTCAGAGGACCTTCTTGAGAAGAGCCGTTACAGTGTCTTCGGAGAAATTGTTACCGACAGTGTTACCGACGAATGTGACCTTGGAGGTACTAAATACATTGCCGTGGAGTTCCTTCCGGGACAGTTTGACCAGCGTGCCGCTTCAGCAGTGGACTGCGTGCGCCTCATCGATCCTTCGGCAAAGGTAAGCATCAAGAGTTCGAAACTCATCATTCTTCCTGGAGATACTTCTGATGAAGTTGTCGAGAAGATCAAGAAATATTATATCAACGCGGTGGAGTCCCGTGAGAAGGATCTTGCGAAACTTACTGCTATGGAGCAGCCTGAGGTCGTGCCTGTACACGTGCTGGAAGGCCTTACTGCGCTGACAGAAGAAGAACTTGCTCCATACTGCAAGAAGATGGGCCTCGCCATGAATGCAGATGACCTCCGTGAGGTTGTGAACTACTTCAAGGCAGAAGGACGCGATCCATACGAGACAGAACTTCGTATTCTGGATACATACTGGAGTGACCACTGCCGTCATACTACCTTCACTACCGAACTCGAGGACATCGATGTAGAAGAGTCGTTCATGAAAGAGGAGATTGACGGTACTCTTAACCTCTATATGAAGATCCGCAAGGAACTTGGCCGTGAGCATAAGGGTCTGAACCTTATGGATATGGCTACTGTAGGCGCCCGTTATCTTAAGGCAAACGGTTATCTCGACGATATGGAAGTCAGCGAGGAGAATAACGCATGCAGCATATATGTGGATGTGGATATCGTTGACGACGAGGGTGAGATGACAACAGAGAAATGGCTTCTCCAGTTCAAGAACGAGACACATAACCACCCTACAGAAATCGAACCTTTCGGTGGTGCGGCCACATGTCTTGGAGGTGCCATCCGCGACCCTCTTTCAGGCCGTGCATATGTCTATCAGGCTATGCGTGTGACCGGTGCCGGTGATATCTGGCTTCCGGTTGCCGACACTATCCCTGGTAAACTTCCTCAGAGCATCATCTCACGCAAGGCTGCGCATGGATACTCTAGTTACGGTAACCAGATCGGTCTTGCCACGACTCATGTGCGTGAGGTGTATCATGAAGGATATGTTGCAAAACGTCTTCAGGTAGGTGCTGTTGTCGGTGCTGTCAAGGCTGACAGCGTACGTCGCGAAAGTCCTGCTCCGGGAGATATAGTACTCCTTCTCGGAGGCCGTACAGGCCGTGACGGAGTAGGTGGTGCTACAGGTTCGTCAAAAGAACATACAGAGGAGTCTCTCGAGACTTGCGGAAGTGAGGTTCAGAAGGGTAATGCTCCAGAGGAGAGAAAACTCCAGCGTCTCTTCCGTCGTCCGGAGGTTACAAGGCTCATAAAGAAATCACACGACTTCGGTGCCGGTGGAGTCAGTGTGGCTATCGGCGAACTTACCGACGGTCTTGACATATATCTTGACAGGGTTCCTACCAAGTACAGCGGACTTAACTCTACAGAACTTGCAATCAGCGAGTCTCAGGAGCGTATGTCCATCGTTATCGAGGCTAAGGACAAGGACGAGATGATTGCATACTGCTTGAGCGAGAATGTCGAAGTGACACATGTCGCTGACGTTACCGACAGAGGCCGTATGCGTATGTTCAACGGTGACAGGCTCATCGTGGACCTTTCACGCGAATTCATCGACAGTGCAGGAGCAAAGCATTATGCAAAGGCTACTGTAGGTGCAGTCGAGAACAGGAACCCGTTCGAGCGCACAGTTGCTGGAGACACTCTTGAAGACAAGGTGTTCAACAACCTTCAGGATCCGAACGTGACTTCACAGAAGGGTCTTATCGAAATGTTCGACTCGACAATCGGACGTTCGACAGTCCTCATGCCGTTCGGAGGTATGCTCCAGACCACAGAGACCCAGGTTTCTGTACAGAAACTTCCTACTGACGGATATACCGATACCGCTTCCATCATGGCGTTCGGATACAATCCTTTCATCGCAAGTTGGAGCCCATATCACGGCGCGGCATATTCTGTAGTCGAGGCTTGTGCCAAGGTTGTGGCCGCTGGTGCTTCATATGAGAAGATGCGTTTCTCATATCAGGAGTATTTCGAGCGTATGACAGACCGCAAGTCATGGGGTAAGCCGCTTTCGGCTCTCATGGGTGCCCTCAAGATGCAGGTTGACTTCGGTCTTCCTTCTATCGGAGGAAAGGACTCGATGAGCGGAACATTCGAAAACATCAATGTACCGCCGATGCTTATGGCCTTCGGTATCACTACAGTAGATGCCAACCAGGTCATCTCTCCTGAACTCAAGTATGAAGGTAACAGACTTTACCTTATCAAACATACTCCTCTTGCTAACTATATGCCTGATGTAGAGCAACTTAAGGCAAACTGGAACTATGTTCACGAGCAGATCAAGGCCGAGAATATCGTTTCGGGATACGCTCTTGGATTCGGAGGACTTGCTGAGGCAGTCTGCAAGATGTCTTTCGGTAATGCTCTTGATGCGAAGATAAAATATGATGAGGCAGAACTCTTCAACTACGGTTACGGTTCCATCCTTGTCGAGGCAGAAGAGGAACTCGATTATCCGAATGCCATCCTTATCGGAGAAGTTACAGACGGAGAGGAGAGTGAACTCTATATCAATGGAAAGAAGTTCGATATCTTCGAACTCATGTCAGTGAACGGTGCTAAGTTCGCAGAAGTTTATCCTGATACTGCAGAAGCATATCACAAGAAGATGACTCCTGCCGGTCTTGAAGGTGTGAAGCCGTTCAAGGCAAAGAAGGCGGATCTCAAATACAAGGGTGAGCCTGTGGAGAAGCCGATTGCTTATCTTCCAGTCTTCCCTGGTACAAACTGTGATTACGATTCGGCAAAGGCATGGCGCAACGCCGGTGCAGAGGTGCGCATGAGCGTGTTCTGCAACCTTACAGAGGATGATATCTTCAGGTCTATAGCAGAGATGAAGAAGAATATCGACGAGTGTCATATCCTCATGCTTTGCGGAGGTTTCTCAGCAGGTGACGAGCCGGACGGCAGCGGTAAGTTCATTGCCAATGTGCTGAACAACAAGGATATTGCGGATGCCATACATGCCCTTATCGATCGTGGTGGTCTCATTCTCGGTATCTGTAACGGATTCCAGGCTCTCGTGAAGTCAGGTCTTCTTCCATACGGCCGTCTCGGTCAGGTGACAAAAGACAGCCCGACCCTGTTCCGTAACGATATCAACCGCCATATCTCCCAGATGGTGACCACCCGCGTTGGCACAACCAATTCCCCTTGGCTCAAGGATTTCGCAGTGGGCGATCTCCATACCATCGCAGTGAGCCACGGTGAGGGTAAGTTTGTTGTAAACGAAGAGTTTGCACGCGAACTCTTTGCGAACGGTCAGGTTGCATTCCAGTATGTGGACCCTCTCGAGGAGGAGCCTACAATGGAGTCTCCTTACAACCCTAACGGTTCATACTATGCTATCGAGGGTATCATCAGCAGGAATGGTCAGATTCTTGGCAAGATGGGACATACAGAGCGTTTCGAAGAGAATCTCTTCAAGAATATCGATGATGATACTCGCGAACAGCCTCTCTTCCATAATGCGGTAGCATATTTCCGCGGTGAGTAGTACTCTGTCATTTCGACTGAGCGAAGCGAATGGAGAAATCTTTCTTACAGATTTCTCGACTCCCTCCGATTGCTCGAAATGATAAAGTAACAAACAAAAAAAACGAACAAAATGTGTAATTGTAACAAATACAGAGATGACAAGCCACATCACGAATGTGGTGTGCTTGGAATCTATGGAGTTGAGGATGCTGCAGGCCTTGCTTACTATGGCCTGCACACCCTTCAGCATAGAGGACAGCAGGGTTGCGGTATCGTTACCGTTGACAATGATGGTGTTTTCCACAGAGTCAAGGGTGAAGGTCTTGTGACTGAGGTGTTCAATGAGTCGAAGATGGCAAAACTTCCTGGCAAGATGGCCATCGGTCATGTACGTTATGACAATGCCGGAATAAGGGGAACTGAGAATATACAGCCTTTCCTTTTTCATCATAATTCGGGAGATTTTGCGATGGCCAACAACGGAAGCATCGTGAACTACCGTCAACTCAGAAACGAACTTGAGGATAAGGGAAGCCTCTTCCAGTCATCTTCGGATGCCGAGGTTCTTGCACACCTTATCAAGAAACAGGGCGCATATAATAATGTTCCTCGTATCAATGCAATCAAGGATGCCCTGAACCAGATGGACGGTGCATATTCGTTTGTTATCATGACAGGACGCAGAATCTATGCTTGCCGTGACAAATATGGCTTCCATCCTCTTGCCATCGGAAAACTTGGTGACGGCTATGTGGTTGCAAGCGAGACTTGCGCTTTCGATGTCCTCGGAGCAGAATATATCCGTGATGTCGAGCCGGGCGAGATCGTTACACTTGACCATCATGGTATCCGCAGCCAGTTCTATTCGCAGCCTGAACGTCATGCGATGTGTGCGATGGAATATGTATATTTTGCCCGTCCTGACAGCGACATTGAAGGATGCAATGTACATAATTACAGAAAGGAATCAGGAAAGATCCTCTTTCAGGAGGCTCCTGCAGATGCAGATATCGTGATCGGAGTTCCGGATTCCAGTCTTAGTGCTGCTCAGGGTTATGCCGAGGCCAGCGGACTTCCTTACGAAATGGGACTTATCAAGAGCAAGTATGTGGGACGAACATTCATCCTTCCGACCCAGGCTCTTCGTGAGAAGGGTGTGAAGATGAAACTTTCTCCTGTGAAGACTATCGTGAAAGGAAAGAGGGTTGTGCTGGTGGATGACTCCATCGTACGTGGTACGACATCTCTCAAGATAGTGAAGATGCTTCGTGAGGCCGGTGCATCCGAGGTACATGTGCGTATTGCCAGTGCTCCTTTGAAGTATACATGCTATTATGGTGTAGATGTGCATACTCCAGAAGAACTCATAAGCAACAGTAACAACGTAGAGCAGGTATGCCGACTCATAGATGCGGATTCGCTTGCCTTCCTCTCGCACGAGGGAATGCTCGCAGCCGGACATCGAGATGACCTCTGTCTCGCATGCTTCAATCACAAGTATCCTACGAAACTCTACGAGGACTGATAGGACTTTACATAACGGTGCTACAATTGTAGTACCGTTTTTTATTGCTTATGGCTGGCTTGGAATAGTTGCCATGAGTTGTAGACGTTATGCCAGATGCTGTATAGACCGCCTACAATGGCAGTTTCCGGAGTCATGAAGGTGTAGGCAAGCCATATGGCGAAGACCGTATTCTTCTGTCCTATGGACTGACCGGCTGTTACCTTGCGGATTGCCCTTCCTCTCTCTTCGATTTCTGCAGATACGCTTCTTCTTGGGCGATAACGGCCTCCGATGTATCGGCCGATGAAGAACTGGAATGCGCAGCAGATCAGGGATACTGCTGACATTGCCATTATCAGTCCGAATTTCATGTCGCTCTGTACGATGGACTTTGTAGTGACTGCTATCGCCAGAGTGAGGGCGACTGCCCAAAGGTAGAACGGCAGGTCTGGATACTGAAGAATTCTGCGGTGGGCTTTCGGCCAAAGGTATCTTACCAGCCATGCACACAGGCATGGAGTTATGAGAAGTGGAAAGACCTTGGCCAGAATCAGGTTGAATGATGTCCAGAAGTTGGCATCCGATGCGGGATGGATCAACGGAACCATCAGCGGAACAAGCACTGCAGTCAGAAGGTTTATCAGTACTATGTATGTGGTTATTCCGGGAATGTCTCCTCCAAGTTTGCGTGTCACTACGGCTGCGGCTGTCGCTGTCGGACATATCATGCAGAGCATTGCGCTCTCAAGAATCACAATCCAGCCGACAGGTAGTCCTGGCATGAATTTCTGAAGAGAGAATGCTGCGGTTCCGAGCAATGTGAATATACCACCCTGAATCAGCAGGAGCCACCAATGCCAACGGTGGGGTTTGAGTTCCTTAGGTTCTATACGGCAGAATGTAAGAAAGAGCATTGCAAAGATAAGCGCTGGTTGCATTACCGCCAGAATATCTTCCAGAACCGGACCCGCCTTGTGAATCGGACCCGGCAGTATATGGTAAATGAGATATAAAGACGCGCCCGTCACCATCGCGATCGGCAGCATCCAATCTTTTATAATTCTCCAGTATCTCATATGACTGCATTTATTGTGCAAATATAAGACATCATATCTCTACAAAAAAGGATAGATCTGCCAAACCTGCAGAATCGTCCCCTGTGCCAAAGAAAATAGAATTCAAATGAAGAAAAATTGTTATATTCGCAGTTTGAATTAATAATCAAACCTTAACACCTGTTATGAGCAACCAAAGGTACATGCAGCGTGGTGTTTCCGCATCCAAGGAGGATGTGCACAACGCTATCAAGAACATCGACAAAGGCGTTTTTCCAAAGGCATTCTGTAAAATCATTCCTGACATTCTCGGCGGAGATCCGGAGTACTGCAACATCATGCATGCAGACGGTGCGGGAACAAAATCATCACTCGCATACCTTTACTGGAAGGAGACAGGTGACCTGAGCGTATGGAAAGGCATTGCACAGGATGCCCTCATCATGAACATAGATGACCTTCTCTGTGTCGGTGCGGTGGACAATATCCTTGTTTCATCGACAATCGGACGTAACAAGATGCTGGTTCCGGGAGAAGTTATCAGTGCCATCATAAACGGTACAGACGAACTTCTTGCAGAACTTCGTGAGATGGGTGTCGGTGTGTATGCTACAGGCGGTGAGACTGCCGATGTTGGAGACCTTGTGCGTACAATCATCGTTGACTCGACAGTCACATGCCGTATGAAGCGCAGCGATGTGATCGACAATGCGAACATCCGTCCAGGTGACGTGATCGTGGGTCTTGCTTCATTCGGACAGGCTACATATGAGAAGGAGTACAACGGAGGTATGGGCAGCAACGGACTTACAAGTGCCCGCCATGACGTATTTGCAAAGTATCTCGCAGAGAAATATCCGGAGAGTTATGACAAGGCAGTACCGGAGGATCTTGTATATAGCGGAGGTCTCAGATTGACTGACGCAGTCGAGGGTTCTCCTCTTGATGCAGGAAAACTTGTTCTGTCTCCTACGCGTACATATGCGCCTGTAGTGAAGAGACTTCTTGATGTACTTCGTCCTGAAATCCATGGCATGGTACATTGTTCCGGCGGTGCACAGACCAAGATTCTGCATTTTGTCGGAGACGATATCCGTGTCATCAAGGACAATCTCTTCCCGGTACCTCCTCTCTTCAAGACTATCCATGAGCAGAGCGGTACAGACTGGTCTGAAATGTATAAGGTATTCAATATGGGTCATCGTCTCGAGGTTTACCTCTCTCCTGAACATGCGGAAGAGGTTATCGAGATTTCGAAGAGTTTCGGTATTGATGCGCAGGTTGTCGGCCGCGTAGAAGCATGCGACCACAAGGAACTCATCATCCGCTCTGAATTCGGAGAATTTATTTATTAAACGTCATCCATATACTGACGTCATGCCCGACTTGATCGGGCATCTTGCAATAAGAGATAGCCGGTCAAGCCGGCAATGACGAATTGAAATTTTAATATATTAAAAACTATATGAGAGCATTATTTTCGGTATCAGACAAGACAGGCGTAGTCGACTTCGCCAAGGAACTTGTCAGCCTCGGTTGGGAGATCATCGCGACAGGAGGAACTATGAAACTTCTGCAGGATGCAGGCCTTAAGGTGATTAATATCAGCGAGGTGACAGGATTTCCAGAAATCTGTGACGGTCGTGTCAAGACCCTCCATCCTAAGGTACATGGAGGTCTTCTTGGTCGTCGCGATCTTGACAGCCACATTGCACAACTTAAGGAGAACGGCATCGAGTTCATTGACATGGTGTGTGTGAACCTCTATCCGTTCAAGCAGACAATTGCAAGACCTGACGTGACAATGGAGGATGCTATCGAGAACATAGACATCGGAGGCCCTTCAATGCTCCGCTCAGCAGCAAAGAACTGGAGTGCAGTGACAGTGGTCTGCAACCCTGAGAACTATGCAAAGATCATCGCAGAGATCCGCGAGACCGGCAATACCACAAAGGAAACCCGTCTTCAGTTGTCTGCAGAGGCATATACCCATACTGCAGAGTATGACATGATGATTGCTGCATACATGCGCAAGGCTGCCGGTCTGAACGAGAAACTCTTCCTCGAGTACGACCTTAAGCAGAGTCTCCGCTACGGTGAGAATCCGCACCAGAATGCAAAGTTCTATGCAACTCTCGACAAGGTTCCTTTCTCTCTCGCGACAGCAGAACAACTTAACGGTAAGGAACTTTCATACAACAATATCCAGGATGCTAACGCTGCCCTCAACATCGTACGCGAGTTCGAGGCTCCGTTCTGCGTAGGTCTCAAGCATATGAACCCATGCGGTGCTGCCATCGGAACAGATGTAGTGGATGCTTGGACAAAGGCTTATGAGGCTGATAAGGTAAGTATCTTCGGTGGTATCGTGGCTGTTAACCGTGAGGTGAACAAGGAGGTGGCAGAACTCATGAAGCCTATCTTCCTTGAGATCATCATGGCTCCTTCATTCACAGACGAGGCTCTCGAGGTACTCTGCACAAAGAAGAATCTCCGTCTCCTCAAGGTGGACATGAGCAAGGAAGAAGGTGGTCACAACATGTATGTAAGCATGAACGGTGGTATCCTCGTACAGGAGCAGGACATCGATACAAAGACTGTCGTTGCAGATATGTGCGTTACTGATCTCAAGCCTACCGAGGCTCAGATTACTGACCTTGATTTCGCTTGGAGAATCGTTAAGCACGTGAAGTCAAATGCAATCGTAGTCGTAAAGGATGGTGCGACTCTTGGAGTTGGAGCAGGCCAGATGAACCGTGTAGGTTCGGCAAAGATTGCCCTCGAGCAGGCTGCTGCGGCTCTTGCTGAGGCTGGCAAGGACATCAAGGCTGAAGGTCTCGTTCTCGGCTCTGTCGGATTCTTCCCATTCGACGATACTGTGACCCTCGCTGCAGAGTATGGCGTGAAGGCTATCGTTCAGCCAGGTGGAAGCGTACGTGACGAGGATTCTGTAAAGAAGTCGAACGAGTGCGGCATCACAATGCTCTGCACAGGAATGCGTCACTTCAAACATTAGAATGGAGACAGTATTGTCTTTACATGGTATACCCCAGTTTGTCAGACATGACAAACTGGTTGAACATACAATGATTTTGACTATGAAGAAAGTATTGGTAATAGGAAGCGGCGGACGTGAGCATGCTATTGTTGATGCGTTGAGCCGTAGCCCGCAGGTGGGAAAGATCTTCTGCGCGCCGGGAAATGCCGGAATCGCTGCGCAGGCCGAGTGTGTCGCGATCAAGGACACTGATGTTGAAGGACTCAAGGAGTTTGCTCTTGCAAACGGTATCGACCTTGCTGTAGTGGGACCTGAAGTTTCTCTTGCAGCAGGTGTAGTGGATGCATTCAAGGGTGCGGGACTCCGTATCTTCGGCCCGTCGAAGGCTGCTGCGACTATAGAGGCTAGCAAGGATTTCGCGAAGCAACTCATGGCCAAGTACAATATCCCTACAGCAGCGTTTGAAACATTCGAGGATTACGAGGCTGCACTCGAGTATGTGAAGAAAGGTTCCTTCCCTGTTGTGCTCAAGTATGACGGTCTTGCAGCCGGAAAAGGTGTTGTCATCCCAGAGACTCTCGAAGAGGCTGATGCAACCCTAAAGGATATGCTTCTTGACGCCAGATTCGGAAAGGGTAAGGTAGTTGTCGAGGAATTCCTCACAGGTCCGGAGTTCTCTTTCATGTGCTTTGTGGATGGAACAGATGTATATCCGATGACCCTTTCACAGGACCACAAGCGTGCGTACGAAGGTGATAAGGGTCCTAACACAGGCGGTATGGGTGCTTATTCACCGGTTCCTATCATCACTGACGAGGATCTCGAATTCTCTCTTGAGAATGTTATGAAACCTACTGCTGCAGCAATGGTTGCCGAGGGCTGTCCGTTTACAGGTGTGCTGTACGGAGGACTTATGAAGACACCTCAGGGACCTAAGGTCATCGAGTTCAACTGCCGTTTCGGAGATCCTGAGACAGAAGTTGTGCTTCCAAGACTTGCTTCAGACATCTATGATATCTTCTCAGCGGTTGCTGATCATACCCCTATGCCGCAGATCGAGTGGAAGAAGGAGGTTACAATGGGCTTTGTGATGGCTTCGAAGGGCTATCCTGGAGATTATGAGAAGGGCTATGAGATCAAGGGTCTTGACAGACTGCCGGAGGATATCCGTGTTTACCACATGGGTACATCCGTAAAGGATGGCAGATACTATACTGCAGGAGGCCGAGTACTTATGGTAACCGGTTTCGGCGAGAACCTTCAGGAGGCTCATGACAAGGCTCTTGCAGCAGTTGAGTCTATCGAGTGTGACAATCTTTTCTATCGTCGGGACATCGGCTGGAGAGTACTTTGATGCCAGGGGCTCTGCCCCTTAATACCCCGCGCCCTTTTCGCCTTTCCGACTTTCTGGCGAAAGTCCCGGCCCGGGCGGGCGTCTGATGACGCCTGTTTATTATCGGAATTTAAATTTTATATAATGGCAAAGGTTATATCAGGAAAAGAACTTTCGGCAAGGCTGAAGGATGAAATGAAGGCTCAGGTTGCTACATTCCCTGAGAAATACGGCCGCGTGCCGCATCTTGTGGTCATTCTCATAGGAGAAGATCCGGGCAGTGTTTCATATGTTACCGGAAAGGCCAAGGCTTCTGAATATGTTGGAATAAAGAATACGACCATCCGCAGACCGGATACCATTTCAGAGGCGGAACTCCTCGGTATGATCGAGGAACTCAATGCTGACGATAGCGTGGACGGTATCCTTGTGCAGTTGCCTCTTCCGAAACATATCAGTGAGGACAAGGTCATCGCTACGATCGCAAAGGAGAAGGATGTGGACGGATTCCATCCTCTTAATGTGGCTTCTCTCTGGCAGAAACAGGACTGTATCCTTCCATGCACTCCTAAAGGTATCATCAAGATGCTGAAGGTTGCAGGCGTAGAGATCAAGGGCAAGCGTGCTGTGGTTATCGGACGAAGCAATATCGTGGGTCTGCCGGTGTCGAAACTTCTTCTTGACGAGAACGCAACAGTGACCATTACTCATAGCCGCACCGTGGATCTTCCTGAAGTGACACGTAATGCCGAGATTCTGGTTGTCGCTATCGGACGTCCTAAGTTCGTAACCGCTGACATGGTTTCTGAGGGTACTGTTGTGATTGATGTCGGAGTGAACCGTGATCCAGAAACCGGCAAACTCTGCGGTGACGTGGATTATGCTGCTATCGAGCCTAAGGCTTCGGTGATAACTCCGGTTCCTGGCGGCGTGGGCCCGATGACGATTACATGTCTCATGGAAAATACTATCGAATGCTTCCTCAGGAAGATGGATAAATAAGAAAAGGCGGTGATTTCACCGCCTTTTTCGTGTCTGGGACTGGACTTATCTGGAAAGATCAACGATTGATACTGTGATACGTCCATAAAATCCGGGATCATTGCTTTTCCATATTTTTTCTATCCGTACCTTCTTTATTTCATATCCTGATCTAGGGAGTGATAGTGAAAAAGCCTGAGATACTGATGCCTGGTCAATAGCGGCCTCGATACCATCAGTGTTCTTTAATTCGACAATTACCCTGTTGTCCTTGTTAAGGGTTCGCTTGACTATCGCACTATATTCCTGGCCAGGCTTCAACACTCTGTTTTTGAATGGATTGCTTATTGCCTGCTTGTGGCTGAACATTTTACGGTTTGTATTCTTGTCTATGCCCAGATATTTGACGTTGATGATTTCTCCTATTTTCCAGAACTTGAACTTGATGTCACACAACTGCCACGACAATTCACGGAATGGTACCAATCCCATGAGCGAACTATATTGGATTATAAATCCGTCAGGTGTCGATGTAAGTACGTGTGCCTGAATAGTTGGCTGCAGTTTGAGATAGTCCATCGGGTTGCTGGCCATATTCTTTGCATCTAAGGTGTATACGTCTCCACTTGAAGAATTTATGGCTGCCGTAATGCTCAGGGATCTGTTGTTTTCAAAAGCACGTATCAAGGACTCGCCATGTTCCGGTATCCAGTCATGCATACCGGAAGGTATACGGCCTTCATAATTGATGCCCTTATACATGAAGTCTACTAGAAGTGTATCTGAATGACT
Organism: Candidatus Cryptobacteroides sp.; assembly: GCA_045644485.1. Lineage (GTDB taxonomy): Bacteria > Bacteroidota > Bacteroidia > Bacteroidales > UBA932 > Cryptobacteroides. The sequence goes on from JAZRGY010000110.1 coordinate 20,326, forward strand.
GTCATATCCTTTAGGTCTGCACTTCACAAAAGTACCCGTATGCGGTATTCTCATGTCAGGACATTTTTCAGAAACGGCAATGGTTCTGTCTTTGTGATTGATGCCGCTTATATATCCCTCTATAATCTTGTCCGGACCGATGCACATACAGTCTATGTTTCCGTTGACCCTTACATCGTATTTGCCTTGAGATCCGTCATTGTCTGTAATGTACTCGATCTTGACATGATGTCCTGGTTTGAGCAACATGAATCCGTCGGTCTCATCATTACGTGTAAGTTCTGTTATGTTGAAATTATTAGCCAATCTTATACTGAGACTTATCTCATCTATTGGAGAACGGGATATCACTCTGGTCTTGATATCCTGCCCGGTGCTGAACTCTTCCGGGGTCAAGCCTTCTTCTTTGAAGTTCAGTATTCCTTCGAAATCCGAGAAACGTATCACTACGCTGTTGGATGTTATTTTTGCTACAGTGCCGGTGATGGTCTGTCCTACCTTGATTGAACGTTCAGGTTTTGCCAGCAGATTTCTTATACTCATGATGAATAAGCCTGACATGTCGTCATATCTGATCAATTCTGCAGTAAAATCTTCATTTATCTCGATATGGCCTGTAGCATCGTCAAGCGGACTCCAATAAATCTCATTTTTAGGAACAAAGCAGAACCAGTCATACTCCTTGCTATATGCGTAGATGCCTTCAGGAGTGATATGTCTGGCATTTAGGTCGCATGCTGTCTTATCCAGATTATTACTGTCAGGATATGGTACAAATCCTATGATTCGTTCCTTACTGTTCCATTCAGACACTCTGACCATAAGTTCGTCTCCGACTTTCAGCGATTGAATCTTGTCCGGATTGTTATCCCATGGAGTGTCTGTGAGCAGATGAGTGTGTGAGAGCGGAGCGGTAAACTGACCATGTGATGCCAGAACCTGTCCGTCGTCAAGGATAGCAATGACTTTTGCACGTAACAGGTCACCGATTTTTGGTGGGTTGTTTTCTTCGGACCAAGGATTCAATACAAGAGTCATACGTTCACTTTTATACGTATATTCATCTTGTATCAGAGTGAAACCACTGATATTGACATCTATTTCATCTCCAATCTTATACTCGTATTCTGAATATCCGCTCCATGAGGCCTTAGTGCATGGCAATATAGCCTTCTTTCCGCTTAAAGTCTCAAGTATGAATGTGCTGTTCTGAATGTTTGTTATACGGCATGTAATGCATCCTTTGTCCTCATATGTCTGGCCATCCGGTGCTGTCGCATACAGCAGATCCGGATCTGTACGACATATCTTTACCTCGCGTTTTTCTCCAACAGTGAAGATTTCTTTCAGGTTTGCGGTCTTACTTGCCCCATAGATGAATTGGCGCGCTGCCATAGGGGCTATGTATCCCGGATTTCCATTGATGTCAAGATGCAGTCCGTCTGGAGAGATCCTGATTATTGTTGCCTCGTGTATGTCTCCTGCATTATAAGCATTGCAGTCCGGGGCAGGGAGACAGACCTTACGGTCAAATTCAAGCAGTCTGTTTTCCGGATCTATCAGAGATAATCTTGCCTCAAAGGTATCGCCGGTCTTTACTGCCATCCGGCAGTCAGTGTGTTTGAGATATGAAATATTGTCCAGTGATATATAACCTTCATACCCGTCTTGTGTGGATACGATGGCGCATTTCTCGCTGACACTCAGTACTGTAACTCTATAGTCAGACCCTTTCTGCAGACTGATTGTCTCCCATGGATTCCCAGTCAGGTCGACCCTCCTTAATCTTAACTGTCTTTTCTCGGAGTCGAATGTGTCAACAACCGCTGTGATATGCGTGCCTTTAGGATATCTTTCTACTCCACGGACGTCAAACCAGGAAATGTCTTCCCATTGGATCTGTCCATATAGCCCGTTGTGATCTACAATCAGAGACCTGTCTTTCTGTTTCCGTCCTACCACGATGCAGTCAACGCTCTCTCCCGGATTGACATTATATCTGTCCCAAGGATTGTTATCAGCGTTTTTGCATGTGACCAGGATGTTCCTGTTTTCTATGGCGAGTATCCTTACCGTTATCTGCTGACCGGTAGTGAACATTCTATGATCGACATATATGTGAGAGTTCCATCCGACTTCCTTGAAAGGCAGCAGGCAATACAGACCTTCTTGTGTCTTAAGTATGAATCCCTCAGGAACGAGGCCCTCTATAGTCGGGTATATTTCATCTCCCACCTTCTTGGTAAATGCATCGATCGCATCATGGTCATAAGGGAAACTGATGTCGATATGAGTCTCACTGGCTTTTCTGACAGTGACTTTCTGGATCTTGTTTTCCTTAAAGAGAAACAGTTTGACATATTTCGGATAATCATTCTCCAGATGAGCCAGATAAATCTTGCTATTGCGTCTTACCCAGTACATGTTATCGTGGATGTAACTGATCGGGCATATCTTGATATTATCTCCTTCCGGTATGTTTTTTTCTGTAATGTCATCGCAAGGAATTGCGCATAACAGCCCTGTTGAAGTGTTTATGTAGACAACTTTGACCCAAAGCAGACCTTCTGTTGTCTTTGGTTTCTTCTCTGCTCCCAGAAATCCTATCAGATTCTTATACCTGAAACGATATTCACACTCGTTAGGCCTTTGTTCCATGAGTTGGACTTCTATTATGTCCTCTGTCTTGATTTCCAATTCTGTATCCCATGGGTTTGCGATCTGGTCGGCAAAAGTCATTTGGGACCTGCCGTCTTCAGTGCGTGTCACCTTGAGACGTATGGTCCGGTTTCTCGTAAATTCGTCAGGGATTGCGTTGTAAAAGCCCGCTTCATCAGTTTTTATGCCACCAAAGGCTTTGTTATGGTACCATCCGACAAGTCTGTCCGAGGCTCCTAGTACAGTTGCTTCGATTACAGTTCCTTCGTCGAGACTTCCAAGATATTCCTGAATAGGCAGGTCTATGTTGAATCTCGGCTCTCCGGAAGGGATGATTTCCACACATCTTGCCATGACATCCAGACAAGTGCCCTTGCATATTGATTGCAGTTCGTGGCTCATGTTTATACTGGCCATCATATCGAACTGCCATTTGTTGCCGTCCTTCAGTACATATAATTTACCATCCTTTATTTCTGCCGGCAATGTCTCTCCGATCTGGATTCCATAGTCCTCAAAAGTATCGGTGAGAGCAAAACTTATCAGTCCTCTTTTTATGTCTTTGTCAAACACCTGTACCTTTACCTTTCTTCCTATGCGATATATGTTGTTTGCGATTCGTTGCTTGAAAGGTATCGGTTCATTACTTTTGATCAGAGTGAGACATTTCTGCCCAAGATAATCGACCATCATATAGGTCCTGTCCTGATTTATCTCACTTATCTTAAGGTCTAGAGTCTCTCCATTATCTGCCATGTCCTTTACTGTAACGCTTCCTTTCAGATCCATGTTGATCTGTCTTTTACCGTTACTCTTGGTGGTTATGCCACATACGCAGATCTCTATCTCGCTTCCGATCGGATACTCTTTACCTATCTTCCCAGACCGGAAATCCTGCCTGTAATCGGATCTGCCCAGACAATTGATCTTTATAAGTCCGTCATTACCTTCGCAGTATATGAATATTCCGTTTTCCTCAGTCCAGTTCTTGACATATCCTGTATAGTTTTCTCCAGGTATCAGTTCAATAGGTTTTTCCTCCTTTCCTTCAGGTGTGACTATGAATTCGATGTCAGGTTTCAACATCATGGTGTTGAAACCTTCAAAAAGACATTTTGCAGATATTGAACCTCCTTCAAAAAGGCTATGGAGTTCTTTTGCAGTGCAATGGCCTGTATGTACCTTGAATCTGATGGGGCAATCTTCAAGTTTGAGATATAGAAAGATGTTTTCGTTGTTTTGTGTCCTGAAGACCTCTATCTTATCTTCCTGCCCTCCTGCGAGTGTCAGGTTAAGTGAACGTGAATGTCTGATGCTGTCCCCTAAGACCTTATACCATTTGTTGGTCTCAGTGATATTCTTGTATATTTCGTCCCAGTTTGCACTGTTGTTTAAGATGTTGTCTGTTTCCATTTTCAGGATAGTTTAGAATTTCAGGTACATTTCAGAATCGTCATACATGAAGTAATTGCATTTATCTCCGGTCTTCCACTTTGAGGCAACCTCCCATTCAAGAGACTCTTCGGATATCGTGAAGGTCTTGACAGGGATTTCAGGACTTTCCGGCTCCATACTTATATAATGTAAATCGGAGCCTTCTGTATTGTCTTTCCAAATATCCCGTATAATACCGGTCTTTATTTCGCGGGTGCCTGTTACTTTGGTATCAATTGCCATATCTCCCTTGTCATTGGTGTTGATTCCGTGGAAGAATGATACAATTGTTCCGAGACAGCATTCTTCAGGACAGTAGAACTCATCTTTTTCTCCTTTGATTTCATGGACCTTGATGAAGAATCTTGTGCGTCCATCACGGTCTTTCAGAAATTTTATGACTGTTCCTGTATGGAATCCCAGACTTGTATGCTTAGGAGGATTGCTCAGGTAGTGCACCTTGTGGTTCTGTTCATACAGGATATAGTCTCCCTTTGCATAGTTATGGTCTGCGATAGCGGGAGATGTGTCGCTTGAGTTGACTTCACACTTGTTGAAAGGTGATATTGCCGTCAACTGTACCTGGTTATCACTTGATTGTACCTTGCATACGTCGAACTGCATATGGTAGTCGTTACGCTCTTCCAGATAAGTCTTTATTCTTTCAAAAAGAAGAGGGTTGGATACCAACATGAACGATCTGCTCTTCTTGCGGAAGAATTCGATTATTCCCTGGTTCATCACCTTCGGTAATTTCTCGATCAACTCTTCTTCCAATATGTTGCAGATGTCTGCGTGGTACTTCTCCGGTTTTTCAAAATTCACTACTTCATATAAGGTTTCATAACCTACATACTCCTCCTTATATCCGTCAGAACTCTTTCTGTAGAATGTAACGAATCCATCATGCCGTATCTTAGGAGTCAGGCCATTCAATGTCTTCAGCCTTATATCCAGATGACGCTCTGACGAGTTTATTACGGATGCTGAACACATGAGCCCGCCATCTAATCTGATGAATATATCGTCAAGAGGAGTCAGCGGCTTTTGGATGCGTATGACATCTCTGCCGGCCTGAGTGTATGATATGATATGGAACCGTACCTCATCATGTCCTCTTTCATTCTTTTTAATGTTTCCGAAATGGTTCTGCAATACGATCCTTACAGGGGTGTCTTTTACTCCTGTCCATGCATTTATGTCATCTGTATCAGTGCTTGCAAAGTCTGTAATGAGGATTTTCATATATTCTTCCTCTTTCTTCCTATTGCACTCCTGTACGCTGCTGACCAGTCTTCTGCCATGGCCTTCGACAATCACTCTCTGGTCTTCTGAAGTCAGCAGTTTCATGAATTTGTCCACGGAGTCTTTGTATCCTTCCTCCGGCCATATCCTTATGATGTTTTCTTTTTCTGATATGGTCGTGTATCTGAACTTTGCACCTTCTGCATCTGACAGATATAGGTATCCGGATTTTGGATACCGGTTCTCCAATACGAGCGTTATCTGAACCATCCATTGGAGAATTACAGGAGGCCTCTGTATCTTGAGATGCAGCGATGAACCCGGGATGCTAAGAAAATGTTCTGAATATCGTGTGATTCTCTTGTCGTCAATGAAGAATTCCGCTCTATTTTCTTCGGGGTCGATGTACATACATGAAATTTTCCCTTTTTCTATGTAGGGGTTATCTATACGGTAACTGTTGTCAAAGACAAGGAGCATCGTCCCGGTATCCGTGTTTATGTGCATTCTGCCTTTGGCCGGGACAGGTACTGGATTTCCGGACTCTGTGGAAATTTCAATACAGAATGTGCCCGTTGCCTTGATGGTGCCGATAGATTCAAACAACATGTCGAACGTATCTATCCTGAACCTGACATCTTCTTTCTGACAGAGATTCATCAGATCCGGAGCATAAAAAAGACGTATGGTTACAATTCTGTGCTGGACAGAAGAATATATGTACTCGGCATAATGCTCCTTGCCGTCGTTGCTTATGATGGCAAGGAGTCCGGATCTGCCTATTTCCGGGATGGACTTTGACCGGAGAGTGAGTGTGATGATGTCATGTCCTAACTTACCTGCAGCCTCGATTTTTCCGGTAAGTTCAATACTCTTGTCGTCGTCCTTCAGTGAAATGGTTTTCCCTGTCAGATCATGTTTATTGATGAGCGGGTCACAGGTTATCCATGCCTGACCTTCTTTCTGTCCTATCAGATTGTATAAGCAGGAGTTGTCCTGTATCGAACCTGTCGATATCGGCTGGTATAATTTCCTGTCAAAGTATTCTTCATCCTCCATCTTCCTTTTATCGATAGAGACAGGAGTGTAAATTTCGTCTTTAAGTTCAGCGAACTGCACCTCTCCCATGTTTCCGGGAGTAATGCATCCGGGATGGTTCTCAATTGTAAGGACTCTCTCTCTGACGCATTCTGTGTCACGTATTATGTTTTCGCACTTATCTGCGATTATACGGAATGGGTATTTTTCTCCATTTATGTTGAAAAGGGCATATTTACCTACGAAAGATGTCCTGACATTTTTTATTATCAGGCGCATCTGGGAGTCTTCTTTACTTAATATCCTGTAGTTAAGTGCCTCGAAAGACTCTTCCTCATCGCTCTCGAATCTGTTCAATATGAACCTGTAGGTATTTTCGTAATAATGTTGTCTTGCTATATGTTCAGGTATGGATGTTATAGGGAGTATATCCAGCAGTTCCTTGAAACTTCTGACTCCGGTCGGGTCATCTGCACTTTTGATATATTTTAAGATTCTGGTACCGTTGCCGAACAGCAGATTGTGGAGAGCACGTGGAATATGATTGCGGAACAGGTGGAAGCGTATCATATACAGCAACTGCTCTCTTCGCAGGTATAGTCTGTTTATGAACTTGTCGGAGAATATGATTTCAGAAAGCCTTGGATTTGAATAGAGGCGCATGAGAGCATGGATAGGTTGCCATGGTATCTTTGTGTTGTTCTTGTCCATGTTAAACCTCTCCAGGTAATCGATGTCCTCAATACATAAAAGCAGAAAACTTGCATCGTTCTTCATGTAGATGTCTTCACCGTCATTTCTCAGCCTGTTCTTTTCGATCTGATAGGAAATGTCACGGTATAATGTCTTCTGGTCGGATGTGGAGATCTGAATAAACAGTTCCCTGATGAATTTCAATACCTTTGTAGCGCTCTTCCTGTAAGGAAGGAGCAGGCTCGTATGCAAGGTGTGCAGTTCTTTGTACAACTCTGTGATATTGCTGCACTCGCTTATTATGATGGACCTGAGTCTATATCTTTGGAATGCAGAGCCGCTGGATCCGGAATTGATTTCGTTCTGGTTCATTACTCCTGCTACATCCATCCAATATAGAGACAGTATTTCCTTAAGGATGTGCCTTGAGGATAACAAGGAGGCACATTCCAACATGGTGTGGATATAGTCGAAGTCTTTCCACAAATCGGGAGATACGTTGCTGGTTCTGTAATTGACCAGGTAGTTCATCACCAGATTTTCCACAGTGAGTCTTGCATTGGGGTTGTTCTTGGCCGTATACTCGGGAAGTCCGGATACGATGGTTGCAAGAAGTCTGAGGTTGCTGTTCAATTCCTGTGGATTGCCTGTGTTTCCCTGTCTTTCTATTTCGGAGACAAGATTACGGCCAAGAACTATTCCTCTCTTTTTGTCGGCATTGATTATCTCGACCATGAGTTTCAAGGTCTCGAGACTGTTCTTGTCGTCTGTCTTTATATTCAGTCTGCCTTCAGTAAAGTCGTCGATGAGGCTCTGAGCAAGAAAATATTCCTGATACGTGTCGACAAAGAAACTGATCTTCTTTTTTGCAAACACTTCTTCCTGTCGGAGAATATTCAGTCCTTGTAGCGTGTCGATTATCTCAAGGGTAAGAGCATCATTCAGTTTACACACTCCTGCCACCTCAAACAGATCAATTGACTGTTTTCCCTGATCGAACATTTCTCTGGCCACCTTCTGCAGCATCATCGGAGCATAGGTGTGGAATGAGTTATTGCCCTTATTGTTGTTGGAAGACTTCTTGAACATATCGTCGATGAAGCCTTTGAGGAGTTCTCCTCTGTTGTTGATAGTCAAGACTGACGGATCGGATCCCATCAGGAGTCTGGCGATCATGTAGAAGTTGAGAGGGGTTCCCAGAAGTTTGGATATTCTGGCATTTTCTATGTTTTTCTCAAACTCTGCGATGATTCCAGGGAGGGCGCCGAGCCCCTTCATGAATGTAAGGACTTGCTCTATCGTGATTTCACGCACTTCATATATTCCATGTCCGTCTATCCGGGAGAATACGGACCTGTATTCGGCGAACTCATATTTTCGTCCGGTCAGGTAGAATCTGCATGAACCATATATGGATATGAATTCCTCAAGTTCTGCCATGAAACTTCCTGGATTGCTGACACGGATTTCATTAAGACCGTCTATGTAGAATATTACATTTCCGCTCTTGAGTTTTTCTTCGAAGAATCTGAAGATGTCCTGGTTGGACGTGTTATAGACACCGATGTTCTTCAAAGTCCGGACGATGGCGGTGTTTATGTTTTCGCCATTGGAAATGCTGTTCAGATTCAGGAGTACAGGGATCTTTGTCTCGTTCCCGTTTTTGAATTTTTTACAATGTCTCGAGATAAGATACAGGAGTATGGTGCTCTTTCCTGCTCCCGGCTTGCCAAGGATGAAGTTTACCCTGTCATCTGTTACCTCCATCCCTTCCATCGGGATGTCTGTCTTGCGGGATTCGTTGTCTTCTCCATCTGTTTCGACTTCCTTGTATTCGGATTCGTCGCTGGATACCTCCTTCTTAAGTTGCAGGGATATGAGGTCGGATCTGTCATTACCGATACTTCCCACCTTGCCGACATTCTCCTTGATGCTTTTTCTGCAGTGGTCAGAAAGATATGCGACATATTCTCCTATGAATTTCTCAAAGTCGAACTTCTCTGCCACAGTTCCGGATCCGGTTTCTGCAATGTCGTTGCTGTGTTCGACCAGGTACCGTTCGATATTGTCCCTGTATTTGTCGACTATCAGGAGAAGACCGCAGAAACAAAGGGCAATCATACGTTTTAGATCTACTAGTGTGCCACTTACCGGTATCATGTATTTACCGTATTTCAAGTCCTCATTATCGGAAGAACTTTTATGTATGTGCCAGTTTCTGAATCTCAGAATGCTGGTGAAAAGATGGCTGGTGTCGCTGTCTCCGGAAATCAGACCCAATGCATTCAGATATGGGCCCAATGTGCCTTTCTGTTCTTTCAAATTATCCAGAATATCTTTTCTATCGCCAAAGCAAAGAATGGGTTTGATATGACTCTCAAAATTACTTAAAAGCGACTCAATGGCGCTTATGAGACCATTTTTCTGTTTCCCGCTCTCCAGATCTACAAAGTCCCAGTATGAGTTGAAGAATGCTTTATAATCACTTGTCGTATCACAGAAGAGTATTACCTTTTGTAAGGTCTTGATGCATTTCTCCAGCCTGTCCCTGTTATTAAAAAAAATCAGAAAGGTCGATTTTATCTGTTCAACCTTGTCTTCATTCGTCTCCGGGTCTTTGATCGACTTATTGAATATAAGATAGGCATCCTCGTATGATGCGAGAAGGTTATTAAAGAAATTCTGGTCTTTTCCGTTTTCCATATGCAGAGTCGTTATCCTTACAAATATAATAAAAACCTGTGATGTATGGGCAGGTTTGGTAAAGTAGATGCAATAGTTTAGGGTATTTATGAAAAAGTGTTAAATTTGTAAGGATTAACAACAATGGTTTATGGCAAGAAAGAACAATTCCCGAGGCAGGGGACGAGGCAAAAAAGAAAAGAAGGCATTCCCGTTAGTTGAAGGACGGGTGCAGATGACAAGGGAAGGATATGCCTTCATTATCGTGGATGGAGAGGAAGATGATGTGTTCGTCAAGGCCTCCAAGACCAGAGGTGCACTGAACGGCGATACGGTACGGGTGGCGGTGACTCGTGAGAAGACAGACCGTCAGCGCAGGGAAGGAGAGGTGGTTGCGGTCATCGAACGTTCTCCCAAGCCGTTCATCGGTGTGCTTCATGTCGTTGCCGGTCAGGCGTGGGTATTGATGCAGAGCCGATTCATGCCATATGACATCACGATTCCTTTTACAGAAAGTGACAAGGCCCGATATCGCAGGCATAAGGTCAGAACAGAATCTGTTGCGGAGCAGAGGGATGAGACCGGATATATCAAGCCTCTTCCTGAGGAGGATGTATATGCTGTCCATGGGGTATTCGAACTCGGCGAGGACGGATATGGACGCAGGGAGATGCAGGTCCGTTCGGGAATGAAGGTTGCTGCCGTCGTCGATGACTGGCCTAGAGGCGAGATGAATCCTCGTGGACGTATCGTCGATGTGCTTGGAGAGCCGGGAGACAACGATACGGAGATGCATGCCATCCTTGCGGAATATGCTCTTCCTTACAGATTCGAGTCTGCGGTAGCCAATGCTGCCGACCAGATATCTGAGGAAATTACTCAGGATGAGATAGCGCAGCGTCGCGATTTCAGAAACGTACTGACCTTTACTATAGACCCGGCGGATGCGAAGGACTTCGATGATGCACTTTCGTTCCGCAGGTTGGAAAGCGGAAACTATGAGGTGGGAGTCCATATCGCGGATGTGACCCATTATGTGCGTCCCGGATCTGTGGTGGATGAAGAGGCACGCAGCCGCGGAACATCAGTATATCTTGTGGACAGGACTGTCCCGATGCTTCCGGAAAAACTCTGCAACAAACTTTGCTCTCTTCGTCCCAATGAGGAGAAACTTACTTTCTCGGCGGTGTTCGAGATCACTCCGCGCGGAAGGGTCGCTGACCAGTGGTTCGGCAAGACCGTGATCTATTCGGACTACAGGTTTGCATATGAAGATGCCCAGGCAGTGATAGAAGGAGGGGAGAAGACCTCGCATGAAGGCGTCTCTGAGGAGATCAAGGATGCAGTCCTTGTCCTGAATGACCTGGCTTCAAGACTACGCAAGAAGAGGTTTGCGAGCGGTGCGATCAGTTTCGAGCGTCCTGAAATGAAGGTAGAGGTCGATGAGAAGGGCAAGCCTGTAAACGTGTATCAGAAGATAAGCAAGGAAGCAAACTGGCTTATCGAGGAGTTCATGCTCCTGGCCAACCGAAGTGTTGCCGAATTTGTCGCAAAGGCAAAGAAGACTTTTGTATATCGTATCCATGACGAGCCTAATCAGGAGAAGGTCGAGAGTCTGCGTAATTTCATAGGTAATTTCGGGTATAAGATGGGTCCTACCGGCAGCGGCAAGGAAATATCGAAGGAACTTAATGCCCTTTTTGCAGCGGCAAAGGACACTCCGGAGTACAATGCCATCGAACTCCTCTCGCTAAGGACAATGGCAAAAGCCCGTTATGATACGGAAAACCTCGGGCACTATGGACTTGCATTCAAGTACTACACCCACTTCACCTCTCCTATCAGGCGTTATCCTGACATGATGGTCCACAGGCTTCTGGAGCACTATCTTTCAGGAGGTGCCTCTGCTCAGGAGGATAAGTACTCGAAGATGTGCAAATATGCGACAGAACGTGAAATCGTGGCGGCAGAGGCCGAGAGGGCCAGCATCAAGTACAAACTGGTCGAGTTCATGGAAGACAAGGTGGGATATACATTCGGAGGCCATGTCTCCGGCCTTACCGAGTGGGGCATGTATGTCGAGATCGAGCCGACCAAGATCGAGGGTATGGTTCCTCTGCGTGATATAAAGAGTGATTTCTTTGAGTTTGATGCAGACCGTTACAGGCTTGTGGGCAGACGCTCTAAAGTCGTGTACAATCTTGGAGACCCTGTAAGGATCCGTGTGAAGAAGACCAACCTTGAGCAGAAACTTCTGGATTATGAACTGATAGAGACTGGTCTGGAGGACCGGATGTTTGACCGTATCGACTATGAATATGGACGCGGAACTTCTTTCATCAAGGGGGAAGACGGTTCGTTTGACAATGTGACTGTCGGTATCAACAAGGCCGCCCGCAAGGAAAAGGTCCGTAAGGCGATCAAAGAATCCAAAAGAAAATCACGAAAAAATACGAAGAAAAAATAAGGTTTGGCACACCCTTTGCAAAAGCACTAAACGGGTTAGTTTAGTTGTTAATAATAGGGTTATAGTTCAACAAGGGCTTGCGCAGAATCAGTGCAAGCCCTTGTTGCGTCTGCTGAAAAACCTCTACAATTCCTCTCTATGGGGTCTTTTGAACCTATTGTGTTTAAAAGGTGCAATTATTTGAAATATAGGTATATACGAGATGTTGTACTTTTCTTTTCGAACCTCTCGTCCTCCTTTATTCCCACCTCTACAATCTGCGATTTCGGAAGAAATGGTAACTTTTATTAAATTTGCCGTCCTTAGTGTAGTCTTTTATTGATTTGAAGATGATGAAAAATGTTTTTCTTTCTCTGGCGATGCTTTCTTTGATGCTTGCATGTGATGCCGGGACTGATATTCCTGTAATGGGGGATTATTCCGTATATGATGTAAATGTGCCGGAACTCTCCGGTCTGTGTTTCAATCAGGATGAGTCTGCTCTTCTTGCATGCGGAGATAAAGGAGTCGTGTTTTCTGTTTCCTTCGAGGGTGAAGTTACTGAGATTCTTTCTCAGCGTTGCGATATGGAAGGTATTTCCGTGAATCCTTCGACAGGTGACATTTACCTTGCAGTGGAAAGGGTTCAGGAAGTTCAGTATCTCCCTTCGCCTGATTATTCTTCCAGACAGTCCTTGTTCGCTGTTCAGGAAGCCGTGGAGGGAGTGTATGGAAATGACGGTCTTGAGGCTGTAGAATATTACAAGGATGATGTTCTGTTCGTGGGAAGCCAGAGGGATGCGAATCTGTGGCAGTATCTGCTGGATGGTACCATGGTGTCAAAGATTTCCTTGTCTTCATTTGCTTCCGAGATAGCGGGAATCTGTTATGAGACGGATGCAGACCTGCTCTGGATCACCGATTCGGAACTATTCAAGATATTCTTGTGCAAGGTTGACGGAACTTTGCTCGCGACTTATGATGTGCCGTTCATTGAGAATGCTGAATCCATATGTGTCGATCGAAAGAAAGACTGTATCTGGGTCGGAAGTGACGAGTACCCGTCGAAACTTTACAAGATAGATTTCAGGTTTTAAATACAATCAGGCAGACGATGTTCGGACGTAAGAAATCCAATAAACTCATAGAGGATATCGAGAGATATTTCAACCTCATGGACCAGGCTGTGCTTGTTTTCAAGGATGGCGTGCGTAATTATCTGTATTCCAACAAGAAGGATTTCAATGAGAATCTCAAGAACATGTCCTCTCTTGAAAGTGAGACGGAGATTTTGAGGAGGGAGATAGAAAATGCTCTTTATACCCAGACTGCCTTGGTACGTTCAAGAGGAGATATCATGCGTCTTTTTGAGAAGACCAGAAATATCACGGACATCCTCAATGACAGTCTTTTCCAGTTCGAGATCGAGACTCCTTTCATCCCTTCGGAACTTAACCCGGAGTTCATGAAACTTACCGAGTTCTCGACTTTGGCGGTCGAGGCTGTCGTTCCTGCTGCAAAAGCCTATTTCAAGGCTCCGGAAACAGTGCCGGACAAGATCAGCAGGGCATATTTCTATGAGAAGGAAGCGATAAAGTATTCCCAGACCATAAAGCGCACGGTCTTTCATAACATGACATCTCTCAAACTGAGCGAGAAGTTCCATTTAAGGTATTTTGCCCTCCATATAGAGAATCTTTCAAAGGCTGCAGAAAATGTGGCTGACCAACTTGCAGTGATGGCGATCAGAAGAACGATGTAATGACAAACCTATGTCTCATATTGTTTCTTGCTGTAGTTTCTCTTTGGTTCTTTGCCAATGAGTATCCGGTCCTTTTTGGGGTATATGTGCCGGCAAGGGCGGTACGTAGGCTTTATTTCAAGGTAATAGTCGCATTTTTTATGATCGCTGCCGTATACCTCTGTGCTTTCGGCGGTGTCCGGGAAAACATGATGCTGCATATGACTTCATCCCTTATCGACTGCCAGTCCTTGATCATCGTGCTGCTATCCTCCTTGATCGTTCTGTCGGTCTTGAAGAAATTCTCGATCAGTGCTTCGGCGGTATATGCTGTTCTGGGTGCTCTGGAGGCGTGGCGCATCACTTGTGGTCAAGAGTCAGATTATGGAATCGTCTTTTCGTTCGTTGCGGCTCCTCTTCTTGCCTTTCTTTTTTCTGTCGGAATACGCTGGATATTCAGGATTACCTTGGACAGGACCCATATACATCTTATCACCTTATCTTATTATATGCGCTTCGCCCTCATCGGCGGACTTGTACTTACGGCGTTTTCCCTTGGATTCAATTGGGGCGGTTTTCTTACAGCAGGTGCATCCATGATTGCCGGACATCATCCGTCCATGTGGATAATAATGGTGGTACTTATTCTTTCGGTGCTGGCTCTTTCTCCTTTCATGACGGAAGAGAGTGATGCAAACGCAGGAAAATATTCGGATTTTTCCATCTATACCCTTCTTTCTGTCGGCTATGCTGTCGCATTGACATTGCTGTTCTTCTCATTTGACGATTCTGCAGGACTTCTGGGTTTGAGACCTGTTCCTCTTTCGGCAGGTTCGCTTGTGATGGCTTCGATTGCAGGAGCAGAGGTGGTAAAGAAGTCTCATCTTGTGGAAAGGGACGATTATGCGAAGGAAGGTCTGGCTTTTCTTATTGCTCCACTGGGATCGATGGTAGTTGCATATCTTATATTCAAGGTGTCAGGAAACAGTGATGAGCAGATTGTGGACTTTACTGTAATGGCTGCGGCCTTGCTGGCTCTGGTGGCTCTGGTGTTTTCAGGATACGTCCTTAAGAACCGCCGGCAGAGGGAGGCTACAGAAAGACTTGTCTATTCGCAACAGCAGCAGATATACGAAAATGCACGCGCTCTGAACGATATGGAACTGAAGGTGGTTCTTTCGGAAAACCAGGCATTGCATAATGCCGTGGAGATGAAGAAGCAGGAGGTCATGAATGTCGCCTTGAGCATTGTCGAGCAGAAGGAATATCTTCTTGCATTGAACGAGACGGTCAAGAAACTTTCCAAGTCGCAGGATGAAAAGGACAGGGACAGGCTTATCGCTGAACTGGGTTCGTCACTTCGTCAGAGACTATCGTACGACCGGGATGTGGATTCCCAGTATTTCTATGCCCAGGCCGAGTCGCTCCATGAAGACTTCAATGCAAAACTTTCGGAGAACTTTCCGGACCTGACGCAGCAGGAAAGACGGCTGGCGACTCTCCTTCGGTTAGGCTTTTCGTCCAAGTACATAGCGACTCTGATGAATATCACCCCTAAGAGCGTGGAGATCAGCAGATACAGATTACGACAGAAATTAGGGCTCTCAAAAGGAGATAATCTTGTAAATTATATAAAATCAATATAACCCAAACAATATTAATCATTAAAAACCTTAAGACAATGAAAAAGGTACTTTTACTTTCAGCATTGACTCTTTCAATGTCAATCGCTGCAGTCGCACAGCAGAATACTGCTGTCCAGACTGATGTGAACCAGTATGGTCAGAAGGTTACCTCTACACCAGTCAATGCGGCTGTTCAGGATGGTATCCTCGTGTTCCAGAACAAGGAAGCAAACTACAAGATGTGGTTTGACGTACGTATTCAGGCAGATGCTGCCGTATTCTTCGGTGCACCTGACTTCTGTGCAAAGGAAATTGACGGCAAGTCAAACACAAGCCACATCGGTAACGGTATGAATCTTCGTCGTACCAGATTTGCGGTGAAGGCTCAACTTGACAAGAATTGGTACGGTGAACTTGATACAGACTGGACCAGCGGTCTTCCTGAACTCAAGGATGCTTATGTGGCATTCACCGGAGTAGAGGGTCTCGAGATCAAGGCCGGTAACTTCAAGGAGAACTTCTCTATCCAGAGAAACACAACTTCACGTTACCTCATGTTCATGGAGCGTGCAATGGTTACTTACCTTGCTCCTTCTCGCCACCTCGGTATCAATGCAAGATACTCTAAGGATTGGTTCTGGGCATCGGCAGGTGTGTTCGGACCTGAACTCAGCAGCGCTGAGGAGCAGACTTTCATGGAAGACGGTAACAAGGACTACGGATACAACGAAGGTCTTTCATACACAGGAAAACTCGTATTCCGTCCGCTCTACAAGTCTACAACATCTTCACTCCACATCGGTGGTGCGGTTTCTTATCGAGAGCCTAAACTTACAAGCACTGACGGCTATTTCGTAGGACGTTACAGTTCACGTAACTCTACAAGCATCAACCGCAAGAAGTATCTTGACACTGACGATGTAAAGGGTCTTGACCATGAACTCGCATGGACAGTCGAACTCGCAGGTCACTGGAAGCAACTCCGTTGGGAGACCGCTTACATAGCACGCGGTATGTATCTTGACCAGAAGGTTAATCCGCTTCCTACACAGTGGGCTGAGGGTTGGTATGCACAGGCAAGTTGGCTTCTTTTCGGTGGTACTCAGAACTATGATGCTGACGGCGCAAAGTACACACGTACTACTTCAGAGCACAAGTGGGGCAACCTCGAACTCGCATTCCGTTATGAGTATGCTGACTTCAACACAGGAAAACTCTTCTCAAACAAGGTTGCTGACACCAATATCTTCGGAGGTAGCGGCGAGGCTTACACCGTAGGTCTTAACTACTATCCTAACAAGAACGTGAAGATCGTTCTCAACTGGCAGTACAACAACAACGACCGTTATGCAAACGCAAAGGGTAAGAGTTATGTAGGTTATGACATCAAGGGTGTTCCTACAAAGAACCCTGACAAGGTAGTTGCTGAGACAGGCAAGGGTGGTGTAGACTATCAGATGCTCGCACTTCGTTTCCAGGTTGCATTCTAATTACTTAAACATTAAACAGAAAGAAAATGAAAAAGATATTTTTAGTACTTGCGGCGCTTACAACAATGGCTGCAGTATCATGCGTGAAGGATGAGTTGAATCCTGATGCTCTCAAGCAGGAAACTCCGGCTCCTACTCCTGATCCTACTCCTGATCCTGACCAGCCATCAGCCGGTACAGCATCGATAGTATTCAATGAACTTTGTGGAAATGAGATTCCTGATGGTCCGAAGAAATTCATCGAACTTTACAATGCAGGTGATGCAGAAGGTTCTCTTGAAGGATGGACAATCAGAAAATATGCA
>JAZRGY010000111.1:0-18176 GCA_045644485.1 Candidatus Cryptobacteroides sp.
CGCTTCTTAAGTTGGTTGGTAAGCGTCGTCGTGTACTTGATTATCTCAAGGCAGTTGACATCGAGAGATACAGAGCAATCGTCAAGGAGTTGGGACTCCGTCGATAAGCCTCGCAATAGTAGGAACCGACGAAGGGGGAAAGACCGCATCAAGACGGTTATCCCCCTTTTTTCATACGCATAGAAGTCTGATGGCGCAGACAACAACCTGCGGCGCCTGAAGAGTGAAACACATATATATCGGACCTGGTACAATGGTCTTAATAAAGATTTCTCCACTTCGGTCGAAATGACATTGAAGACAAGGGTCGAAATGACATTGGAGACAACTTTTGATGAAACAGAATATTAATCCACTCCCATAGGGGGAGGCAGGTTGAGACACAAACAATGAATATCGTAAAAAAGACAATCGAATTATCCGACGGTAGGGTAATTGAAATCGAAACCGGCAAACTTGCAAAGCAGGCTGACGGTTCTGTAGTCGTAAAGATGGGTGGCACAATGCTCCTCGCGACTGTAACATGCGCAAAAGACGCAAAGGAGGACGTAGACTTCATGCCTCTCCAGGTAGACTACAAGGAGAAATATGCTTCCGCAGGACGTTTCCCTGGCGGATTCATGAAGCGTGAAGGAAAGGCTTCCGACTATGAAATCCTTATCGCACGTCTCGTGGACCGTGCCCTCAGACCACTTTTCCCTGAGGATTTCCACGCAGAGGTGTTTGTAAACGTAAACCTTATTTCAGCAGAGAAGGATATCCAGCCTGACGCACTCGCAGGACTCGCTGCATCATCGGCACTCGCAGTCAGCGACATTCCGTTCGAAGGCCCTATCTCTGAAGTACGAGTGGCACGCATCGGCGGCGAACTCAAGATCAACCCTAACTTCAGCGAAATGGCTGATGCAGACATCGACCTCATCGTTGCCGCTACATACGACAACATCATGATGGTTGAGGGTGAGATGAACGAGGTAAGCGAGAAAGACATGCTCGAGGCCATCAAGTTCGCTCACGAAGAGATCAAGAAGCACTGCAAGGTTCAGATGGAACTCATGGAGGCTGTAGGCAAGACTGAAAAGAGGGCTTACTGCCATGAGGAGAACGACGAAGATCTCCGCAAGGCTATCCAGGAGTTCTGCTACGACAGATGCTATGCAATCGCAAAGTCTGGTTCAGCAAAGCACGAGCGTTCAGACGCTTTCGAAGCACTCAAGGAGGAGTTCTACGCAACACTTCCGGAGGAGGAGCGCGAAGAGAAGCACATGATGGTAGAAAGATACTACCACGCTGTGGAAAAGGCTGCAATGAGAAACATGATTCTCGACGAGGGAATCCGTCTCGACGGCCGTAACACAACTACAGTGCGCCCTATCTGGTGCGAGACAGATTATCTGCCATGCGCACACGGTTCTGCAATCTTTACCCGCGGTGAGACTCAGTCACTCTCGACTGTAACCCTCGGTACAAAACTCGACATGAAGGAGCGCGACGAGGTCCTGATCCAGGATACAGACCAGTTCGTTCTTCATTATAACTTCCCTCCGTTCTCTACAGGAGAGGCTCGTCCACAGCGTGGAGTAGGCCGTCGTGAGATCGGACACGGAAACCTTGCATACAGAGCCCTCAAGCCAATGATTCCTATGGCTCCGGAGAATCCATACGCAGTACGTGTGGTTTCAGACATCCTCGAGTCAAACGGTTCATCATCAATGGCTACAGTATGTGCCGGCTGCCTCGCCCTCATGGACGCAGGTGTGAAGATCAAGAAGCCTGTAGCAGGTGTTGCAATGGGTCTTATCACAGACAAGGACAATCCTAACGAGCGTTACGCTATCCTTACCGACATCCTCGGTGACGAGGACCACCTCGGAGACATGGACTTCAAGGTGACCGGTACAAAGGACGGTATCACTGCGACTCAGATGGACATCAAGGTGGACGGTCTTTCATATGACGTACTCGAAAGAGCACTCGAGCAGGCACGTCAGGGTCGTCTCCACATCATGGGCGAGATGATGAAGACCATCAGCGAGCCACGCGCAGGGTACAAGGAGTTCGTTCCACGTATGGTTCAGATCCGTGTTGCAGGTGAGTTCATCGGCGCAATCATCGGAAAGGGTGGAGAGACTATCCAGCGTATCCAGCGCGAGACAGGTACTACCATCACTATCACAGAGGAGCAGGTTGACGGCGTATCACAGGGCGTAGTAGACATCTTCGGTCTTGACAAGGAGTCTATGGACAAGGCTCTGGGCTGGATCAACGGCATCACTGCAGTTCCTGAAGCAGGTACAGTATACCATGGAAAGGTCGTTTCAATCCTTGAGTTCGGAGCATTCGTAGAGATTCTCCCTGGTAAGGAAGGCCTCCTCCACGTATCAGAGATCGCTTGGGAGAAGACTGAAAAGGTAGAAGATGTTCTCCATGTAGGCGACGAGGTGGATGTGAAACTCCTCGAGATCGACGAGAAGACAGGCAAGATGAGACTTTCACGCAAGGCCCTCATCGAGAAGCCTGAAGGTTATGTAGAGCCTGAGCGCAAGCCACGCGGAGACAGAGGTCCACGCCGTGAGGAGCGTAATGGTGGTCCACGCCGCGATGACCGCAGAGGCGACAGAGGTCCACGCCGCGACGACAGAGGCCCAAGAGGTCCACGTCGCGAGCGCAACGAGGCTCCAGCACCTGAACAGAACAACGAGCCAGAGATGTTCTAAGCATCCTGATAATACAACAGATAGCAGCCGGCTGACCGAAAAGTCAGTCGGCTGCTTTGTTTATTCGACTAAAAGGCGTAACTTTATAAGTTGTTTGAGAAATTCATTAAAAGTATATAACCTATATGGAAAGAATCATCGAGTGCGTGCCTAATTTCAGTGAGGGCCGTAACATGGAAGTAATCGACGCAATCGTAGCGTCTATTGAGAAATCTGGCGGAGTGAAGGTACTGGATGTGGATCCGGGCGAGGCTACCAACCGTACAGTCGTGACTTTTGTGGGAAGTCCCGAGGCAGTTGTGGAAGCAGCATTCCAGGGCGTGAAGAGCGCTGGTGAACTCATCGACATGCGTCAGCACCACGGAGCACATCCACGTTCGGGAGCCACTGATGTACTTCCTCTCATCCCTATTTCCGGTATTACACTTCAGGAGTGCGCAGAATTGGCTCGCAGCCTCGCTGAGAGAATCTATAACGAACTTGAAATCCCTTGCTACTGCTACGAGGCAGCCGCTCAGAAGCCTGAACGCAAGAACCTTGCTGTGTGCCGCGCAGGAGAGTACGAAGCGCTTCCTGAAAAGATGGGAGACCCTGACCGTATGCCGGATTTCGGACCGGGACATTATACAGAGCGTGCTGCCATTTCAGGTGCAACCAACGTCGGTGCACGAGATTTCCTTATCGCAGTAAACTATAACCTCAACACAACATCCACACGTCGTGCAAATGCCATCGCATTCGACGTGCGCGAGAAAGGCCGTCCGAAGAGAGAAGGCAACCCTATCACAGGCAAGATCGTAAAGGACGAGAACGGCAAGACCGTGATGATTCCGGGTACATTGAAGGGTTGCAAGGCCATCGGATGGTTCATCGACGAGTATGGCATCGCTCAGGTGTCCATGAACATAACAGACATCAATACTACCCCGCTTCATGTGGCGTTTGACGAGGTATGCCGTGCAGCACAGGCTCGCGGACTCCGCGTGACAGGTACCGAAATAGTAGGTCTTGTTCCAAACAGGACCCTTAGCGAGGCTGGACGTTATTTCCTTGAGAAGCAGCAGCGCTCGACAGGTATCTCTGAGGAGGAGATCATGAAGATCGCCGTGAAGTCCATGGGACTTGATGACCTCAAGCCGTTCGACCCGAAGGAGAAGGTCGTGGAGTTCATGATGGAAGACCCTGCAGAGGTTGCGACCAGTGAGAGATTGGTAAGAATGACCTGCAAGGGATTTGCATATGAGACAGCATCAGAATCCCCTGCACCGGGCGGCGGATCGATCTCAGCATATATGGGCGCACTCGGAGCAGCACTCGGAACCATGGTGGCCAATCTCTCGTCACATAAGGCCGGCTGGGATGCCAGATGGAAGGAGTTCTCGGACTGGGCAGACAAGGGTCAGGATGTGATGCGCAGGCTTCTCGCCCTCGTCGACGAGGATACTGCTGCATTTGACAAAATAATGGCGGCAATCGGAATGCCTAAGGGTTCTGAAGAGGAGAAGGCAGCGCGCGCTGCAGCGCTGGAGGCAGCGACCCTCTACGCCACTGAGGTTCCTCTCAAGACCATGAAGACAGCACTTGAGGTCTTCCCTATCGTAAAGGCAATGGCCTCTGAAGGCAATCCTGCATCGGTTTCAGACGCAGGCGTAGGCGCACTCGCAGCACGCAGCGCAGTACTCGGTGCCCAACTTAACGTCCGTATCAACGCCGCCGGTCTAGCCGACCGCGCTGCCGCCGAGCGCCTCTGCGCCGAAGCAGCCGAAATCGCCGCCAAAGCGATAGCAGCCGAGACAGAAGTATTGGAAATAGCAAACAGTAAGATATAATGAACAGATTCCACGAAGATATACTTGCAGGTATTCCGGCGGTGCTGCCGGAGCCTAAGGCTTATGACACGACTGTGAACCATGCACCGAAGCGTAAGGAGATATTGAGCGCAGAGGAGAAGGTGCTGGCTATCAAGAATGCTCTCAGATACTTCCCAGCGGAGCATCATGCAACGCTGGCAGCGGAGTTCGCACAGGAACTCAAGGAGTACGGACGCATCTATATGTATCGTTTCCGTCCTGATTATGAAATGTATGCGCGCCCTATAGACGAATATCCTGCAAAATCAAAGCAGGCAGCAGCAATCATGGCGATGATACAGAACAATCTGGACTATCGTGTCGCACAACACCCTCATGAACTCATCACCTATGGAGGAAACGGAGCCGTGTTCCAGAACTGGGCCCAGTATCGTCTGGTGATGCAGTATCTTGCGACAATGACAGACGAACAGACTCTCGTGATGTACTCAGGTCACCCTCTCGGTCTCTTCCCTAGTCACAAGGATGCACCTCGCGTGATCGTGACCAACGGTATGGTCATCCCTAACTACTCGAAGCCGGACCATTGGGAAAAGTTCAATGCACTTGGAGTGTCGCAGTACGGTCAGATGACAGCCGGCTCATATATGTACATCGGTCCACAGGGCATCGTACACGGAACCACAATCACTGTAATGAATGCTGCGCGCAAACAACTCAAGGCCAGTGGAAAACCTGCAACAGAGGAGAATATGAAAGGTATGCTCTTCGTGACAGCAGGTCTTGGAGGCATGTCGGGAGCACAGCCAAAGGCTGGCGTGATTTCAGGAGTCGTAAGCGTATGTGCCGAAGTAAATCCTCATGCAGCACACAAGAGGCATGACCAGGGATGGGTGGACGAAATCCACGAAGACCTCGACGAACTCATCCCGCGCATCCGCAAGGCTGTGGCAGATAAGGAAGTCGTTTCAATAGCATATCAGGGCAACGTGGTCGACCTTTGGGAAAGGCTCGCAGACGAAGACATCCACGTAGACCTCGGTTCCGACCAGACCTCTCTGCACAATCCTTGGGCAGGAGGATATTATCCTGTGGGATACTCATACGAAGAGTCAAACCGCATGATGGCAGAGGAGCCGGAAAGATTCAGAGAGTGTGTACAGGAGTCTCTCCGCAGACATGCCGCTGCAGTAAACAGACTGGCTGACAAGGGAATGTACTTCTTTGACTATGGCAATGCCTTCCTTCTTGAAGCATCACGTGCCGGCGCAGATGTAGTCAAGGAAGACGGACGTTTCCGTTACCCTTCATATGTACAGGACATCATGGGTCCGCTATTCTTCGACTACGGTTTCGGTCCGTTCAGATGGGTCTGCATGTCGGAGAAACCGGAAGACCTTGCAAAATCAGATGCCATTGCAGCCAAGGTTCTCCGCGAGATAATGGAAGAGGCTCCGGAAGAGATCCAGGGCCAGATGATGGACAATATCAGATGGATCGAAGAGGCGGGCAGAAACAATCTGGTCGTGGGTTCGCAGGCACGTATCCTCTATGCAGACTGTGAAGGTCGCACTAAGATTGCCCTCGCATTCAACGAGGCCATCCGCAAGGGAGAGATCAGCGCACCGATAGTCCTCGGACGCGACCACCATGATGTATCAGGTACGGATTCTCCATTCCGCGAAACATCCAATATATATGACGGATCGCAGTTCTGCGCAGACATGGCGGTTCATAATGTCATCGGCGACGGTTTCCGCGGCGCCACATGGGTCTCAATCCACAACGGAGGTGGTGTAGGCTGGGGTGAGGTCATGAACGGAGGATTCGGAATGGTCATCGACGGATCTGAAGACTCAGACAGACACATAAGCGAAATGCTCCTCTGGGATGTGAACAACGGTATCGCACGTCGCAGTTGGGCGCGCAATCAAGGTGCCATGAATGCAATCAAGCGTGAAATGGAACGTACACCAGGACTTAAGGTCACTCTTCCGAATATCGCGGATGAGAATATGATCAAAGCAGTTCTGAAATAAGATTATCAAATGACAGGACAATCCACATACAGGCCTGAGATATCCGTTGTAATGTGCTTCTATAAGGAGCCGTTACAATGGATATCCGCTGCTGTGGAATCCATATTAGGACAGACATTCACAGATTTTGAGTTTCTGATAATCTGCGACAATAAGAACTATGCAGATGCTCTCGAATATCTGGAGAACGTCTCTGCAAAAGACTCTCGTGTAAGACTTATCGTCAACGAAAAGAACATAGGGCTCACCAAGTCTCTGAATCGTGGAATCAGTCTGGCAAACGGAAAGTATATAGCAAGAATGGATGCTGACGATATATCCTTTCCTGAACGCTTCGAAAAGCAGGTGGCCTTTATGAACAGTCACCCTGAGATCAGTGTATGTGGTACGATGATCCATACCATAAATGAAAACGGAAAAGTCATAAAGAGAGGAAAGTATACGAAACAGTGCAGCAGCAACTGGTGCTTTCTCCATAACGTTCTGGCGCATCCGTCAGTAATGTTCAGGAAGGACATCACAGATCTCAGGACTCCGCTTTATAATGAAGAATTCCGTTATTCACAAGATTATGAACTCTGGCATTTCCTCATCCTGAAGGACCTGAAGACACACATTCTTGAGGATGTACTTCTTCTTTACAGAAAAAGCAGGAATCAGATCTCCACAGAACATTTCCACAAGCAGGTGGGATATTTCAAGAAGGTACACAGGTCACTTATAACCAACTGGCTGATCAATAAGGGCATAATCAATCCTGAAGATACCGATGATCTTGAACTGATGCTGAAGAAAGCATGTGATGCATACAGTTCGGTCTCGGGTGACGATAAGGAACGTCTTACATTGACGATATACGTCCTCTACTTCAGTCTGGGCACATATAGTTGGAGACACAAACTCCTTTTTCTGACGGACAAGCGCCTTATCATGTTCAAGGTCGGCTTTCCCCTTACCTACCGACTTCTGACTTCAAGGAAATCAAGAAAGAACAAGACCGGGTTCATCTAGAATCAGAATCGTCTTGAATCAGAATAAGAAATCTTGAGAGTAAATCCGAAGGAGTTCCTGTACATTTCTCCTACATCTCCATATATTCCAAGATTCAGACCTATCGGAAGATTCTTCAGGCATGAAGTGATATCGGCTTCCAGAGCCAAAGACAACTGCCAAGGAGTATTGGAAAAGAACGAATCCTTGCTCTGGTGATACAGGCCGAAATTCTGCGTAAAGGTGGACATGAACTTATAAGGTACGGAAGCACAGACACCTTTAATGCCCAGATGATGTCCTCTTACCCTATTGTTTATGACTCCCCTTGTGATACCATCCGCACCAGGAGCGGCAGGAATGATCAAAGGAAGACCTATCACCCTGCCATAATGGGTCCATCCGGAATTATACGGTGAGTTATTGAAATAATTGTCGCATCCACCCAGTACGATCTTTCCATAGAAAGGATCATCAGGATCCTGCTTTGCCAGTTCATCTTCAGTCGCTGGTCTGTCATGTAGAGGCCCTGTCTGCCAAGTCGTGTTTATGAACTCATATGCAATATCGGTCACAAATGCATCACGGCGTCTGAAAGCAAACTCCAGGGTCCAGACTCCATCCGGAAAATTTCGGAAGACCATTCCCGAATTATCTTCAAACATCTTGTCATACTGGAAAGTCATCGTAAAATCATCCGCCTTCCAGGATATACGGGCCCACTCCCTGCCAAGATGGTTGCCGAATACATTGTTCTGATCGGTCCACAAGGCATCATCTCCACCTTTCTTACCGAAAAACACATTCAGATAGTCCTTGAAACTTTGAAGTTGCTGGCCATAGACATCCGAATATCCTCCCCACTGGGCATAGTGATCGAATCCTGCCATGATTTCCACCCTCTTGCCGAGTTTCAGAAAACCTGCCACTCCTTTGTTATGCAGCAAGGTGTTCATAACACAGCGATCACCTGTCATTCTGTAATGAGCAAGATTTCCCTTTATCCCTATCCATGGTATCCTGTCCCAGGACAGCCAATCCGTATGAAGATTTATTCCGGGCATATTACGGGAATTACGGGAATACAGTACATTCCCTCCCGACACGGTAAGGTCTGAAAGTTCTCTTTCCTGAGGCTTCATTCCCAGGTCCAGATGGATTCTTCTCCAACCTCCGGAAACATACAGCCTGTCCACCATGCCGTACACAGGATTTTCATTAAGAAGGCTTTTCGCACCGGCAGCGCCAACGACTTTGGCACCGGCCTGAAAATATAGGCCACATGATGCATCGTATCTTATCTGCGTCCCTACTGACATCGTCTCGGCAGAAGCCACCGGCAAGGTTCCGTCCTCTCCTGTCCTGGCCCAGAATGGCAGATATTCTCCTGTTCCGAGAGCAGTCCTGGCATAGGCATCCCACTCCAGACTCCATTTCTGTGCATACGCTGCAACGGAAAGAAAAAACACCAATATGCTTGCAAGGATCCTCATAAGTGGCGGCAAAGATACGAAAGAAAATACATTTTTATTATATTTGCTTGATTTATCAATACCACACGCAATGAACCATATAATCTCACACAAGAAGATCTCCATCGAGCAGGTCAAGAACATCATTTCCAACAACATAAAACTGGAATTAGGTCCTGAGGCCGAGGCTGCCATAGTCAAGTGCCGCAAATACCTCGACAGCAAGATGGGTGACATCGGAAGGCCGGTATATGGAATCACGACCGGTTTCGGTTCCCTCTGCAACATTTCAATTCCTGCCGAGGACTTGTCGCAACTCCAGCACAACCTCGTCATGTCCCATGCTTGTGGAACAGGTGACACCGTCCGTCCTGAGATTGTGAAACTCATGCTTCTTCTGAAGATCCAGTCGCTTTCATATGGTTACTCTGGAGTACAACTCGTTACGGTACAGCGCCTGATCGACATGTTCAATAACGATGTACTCCCCGTAGTGTACCAGCAGGGTTCGCTTGGAGCCTCAGGAGACCTCGCTCCTCTGGCCCACCTCTGTCTGCCTCTGATAGGCTTGGGCGAAGTCATGTACAAGGGAGAAGTGCGTGATTCAGCATCAGTTTGGGCTGAACTTGGTTGGGAGACAATCCGTCTTCAGTCAAAGGAAGGCCTTGCCCTTCTGAACGGAACCCAGTTCATGAGTGCTCATGCGGTATGGTCCCTTATCCAGGCAGAGAGACTTTCCGACTGGGCTGACAAGATCGGTGCAATGTCTCTAGAAGCATACGACGGCCGCATCGAGCCGTTCTATCCACAGGTTCATGAAGTCCGTGCCCACAAGGGACAGATCGAGACAGCAGCCCGCATCCGCGAACTTCTTGAAGGAAGCGAAATCATACGCCAGAAGAAAGTACATGTGCAGGACCCATACTCATTCCGATGCATGCCTCAGGTGCATGGAGCATCGAAAGATACAATCCGTTATGTGAAGTCTGTAATCGAAATCGAAATAAACAGCGCAACAGACAACCCTACTGTCTTCCCTGACGAGGACCTCATCATCTCTGCAGGAAACTTCCACGGTCAACCGATAGCCCTGCCGATGGATATGCTCACTCTAGCCCTCTCCGAACTCTCAAACATATCAGAGAGACGTATCTATAAACTTATTTCAGGCCAGAGAGGTCTTCCTAATTTCCTCGTGGCAAAACCAGGCCTCAACAGCGGTTTCATGATTCCTCAGTATACTGCTGCGTCTATCGTGAGCCAGAGCAAAGGTCTCTGCATGCCTGCATCAGCAGACTCCATCCCTTCATCGCAGGGACAGGAGGATCATGTGAGCATGGGAGCCAACGCTGCAACAAAACTCGTACGCGTAGTCGAGAATACCGAGCGCGTTCTGGCTATAGAACTTTTCAATGCAGCCCAGGCTCTTGAGTTCCGCAGACCGTTGAGATCGTCATGGACCATCGAGAAGATCTTCGCAGGTTACCGCAAGGTCGTTCCGTTCATCGATGACGACCGTTACATGCATCCTCTGATCGAAAAGTCTGTCGAGTTCATCAGATAGAAGCGTGGGTACATGAAGACAGTAATATACAATATAGGGACGCTGGCGGGAATTCTGCCGGAAGAGGTCAGAAGACTGGAAGGTGTGCAGATGAATCATGTGGAGTGCATCGAGAATGCGTACCTTGTCATCGAGGATGGCAGGATTGCTGAATTCGGTTCACAAAAAGAGATTTCTCCACTCACCTCGTTCGGTCGAAATGACAACACCCCCAACGACATTGGCAACATCTCTAACGATATTGACGACACTTCCAACGATATTGAATTCATCGATGCGAAGAGAGGAGTTGTGATGCCTGCTTTCTGCGACAGTCATACGCATATCGTATATGCCGGATGCAGGGACGGAGAGTTCAGGGACAAGATTGCCGGTCTTTCATACGAAGAGATCGCCGCACGAGGTGGCGGAATCCTTAATTCTGCTGACCTTCTGCACGAGACATCTGAAGATGATCTTTACGAGCAGTCCATGGTACGCGTACGCGAAATCATGGCTATGGGCACAGGTGCAGTAGAGATAAAAAGCGGATACGGACTTACTGTCGAGGACGAACTTAAGATGTTGCGCGTAATAAGACGCATCAAGGAGACTGTCCCAATGACCGTACGCGCAAACTTCCTTGGAGCACATGCAGTAGGGCGCGCTTACAAGGGACGTCAGAGCGAATATGTCGATCTTGTCTGCAATGAGATGCTTCCCCGCGTTGCCCAGGAAGGTCTCGCTGACTTTGTGGATGTATTCTGTGACGAAGGGTTCTTTACTGTCGAAGAGACCGACAAGATTCTGACTGCGGCAGCAAAATACGGCATCACGCCTAAGATTCATGCCAATGAACTTGAGGTTTCAGGAGGCGTGCAGGTCGGAGTAAAGCATGGAGCACTTTCTGTAGACCACCTGGAAAAGACAACTGATGCAGAAATCGAGGCCTTACGCGGTAGTTGCACCATGCCTACGATGCTTCCGGGATGTTCTTTCTTCCTGGGAATTCCTTTCGGCAACGCGAAGGGCTATATTGAGGCAGGACTTCCTGTTGCCCTCGCGTCCGATTATAACCCTGGCTCAAGTCCAAGCGGAAACATGCGCTTTGTCATGGCTCTTGGCTGCATAAGGATGCGTCTGACTCCCGAGCAGGCTTTCAACGCCTGTACAATCAACTCTGCATACGCTATGGGCGTAAGCGACACACTCGGTTCCATCACAGTAGGTAAAAAGGCGAATCTGATCCTTACCAAGCCAGTCCCTTCTCTTGCCTTCATTCCTTACAGCCACCAGACTCCTGTCATTGAAAAGGTCATTCTGAACGGCACTGCAATTTAAAACATCCTTCGATATATAATGGTCTGCTTAGCACATCGTTCATGTGCTAAGAAGACCATTATGCGGCATCAGTATTGCAATCCGGACATTCAACGGACATAAAAACAGACAGACATGATTACAAGGAAATTGGAGCAGGCTGTAAACGATCAGATCACAGCCGAGTTATGGTCATCAAACCTTTATCTTCAGATGTCGTATTATCTTAAACATCTGGGTTGGGATGGCTTTGCCCATTGGATGAGATGCCACTCTGATGAAGAAAGGGAACATGCGGAAAGAATGGCAGATTTTCTCACAGACAGAGGAGGTCAGGTGAAACTGCAGATGGTCAATCTAGTCCCGGAAGGCTGGGGTTCAGTGACCGAAATTTTTGAACATTCGCTCAGTCAGGAGAAAATGGTATCAAAGATGATTGACAAGATCGTCTCTCTGGCAATCGAGGAGAAAGATTTTGCTGCCGAGAATTTTTTCAGAACTTTTGTGGACGAACAGGTCGAGGAGGAGGCTATCTTCGGTGGCATCGTCGACAAACTAAGAATGGCAGGAGACAGTGCACTGCCGTTCATGGATGCCCAATTGGGCAAACGTCGTGAATAGAATCAGGGCAACTTCTCCATCGGGAAGTTGCCCTGATTAAAATATCAAGCAATAAGATTACTCAACTACTTCTGCAGCGACGGTTTCAGCCTGATTGTAGCGAGGAAGCGGAGACTGAAGTCCTGCCCACGAAAGAAGGTTGAAGATCCAAAGCACACCGACAACGATAACAAGGGCAGAGAATGAGATAACCCATTTCTTCCACGTAGCAAGTCCCGCCTTTGCATATGGATCCTTAAGTTTCATCTTAGGATATCTCGCAGCATCTGTGAGGGTCTCACCGAAAGGTATGCTTATCTTGGAAGCGGCATTGACGGCCCAGCCGTTTGCATTAAGAAGAGGAGCAATGTTACGACGGCGCAGTTTGAGCCATGCCATCACCATCGCCGGACCGGAAATCAAGAATAAGATTCCGACAACCACAAGAAGAGTCTTCCACAAAGGCATATCCATAATTCCGGAGAAGATTGTCGTCACAGCAGTTCCCAAAGCACCCAAAGCCATACCGAAGGCTGCAAAGATACCGGCAAACTTACCGATATCAAACGGCTGTGCAGGAGTTGCGCCCGCAGCACCTGCTGCCGGAGCAGCATTTATCTTGGCAGTCACATCAGCCATTATCTTGGCATCCTTGTCGGCTGCGCTCTTGTTGATAAGATTTTCGACCGCTGTAGCCATCCTGCGGTAAGGAGACCAGAATGCCTGACCGACACTGATAGGATTATCTACGATCTTTGTAATCACAGCATCCCACTCCTCGCCATCACTGTCATAATAAACGGCATTCTTTCCCACGATCAGGTCACCTATCTCTCCTACAGTCACAGCCGCTACTATAGAGAGTTTGCCAGGTTTTGATTTTGTAGTACAGTCGCAATATACGAGGAACATTCCGCTGGTGGCAGCAGATGCATTATGCTTTGCCATGTCAGTAACCTTCATACAGAAACGGCACTCCCTCTGATCGATGATGAGTCTTCCTGACTGGAAGATTGCAGAAACAGTCTTGTCCTTTGTATAGAAATCATCAAATGCGACGAAGTTTCTGATGAGCCTGTAGAAATCGCGGAAGATATAAAGGAACTTGTTCACCAACTCTATATTTGAAGCCTCCTCAGCGAGAGCAGCATCCTGAGCGACAAGATCAAGAAGGGCAGCCTTCCTGTCCTTTGCAAGGAAATCCTTTACTGCATCAAGTCCAAGGCCCTCGACACAAGCACCTGCCTTAGAAGACTTCCAGGCAAGATATGGTGCAAATTCAGCACCCACAGCAGCCCAATCTTCCTCTGTAAGCACCTTCTTATCCTTCAAGGCAACTTCCTTGACAAGGTCAAACTTTGCTGCCCATGCAGGATTGACAGGAGCAGACAGGTCGATTTCTGCCTTTCCGGTAATACGCGCTATCGGATAAGAGGCAATCTCATCTGTCTTTCCGACAAGATTGTCATTGCTTATCGCCTGAATGCTGGAGGTCTGTACATCGAGGGACGCTGTACTGTCAGGAGAGAACGCAGCAAGTTTTGAGCGCATGAAGAAATCCTTGACCTTCGGATCCAAAGAGTTGTATGCATCGATGAGGGCATCTGTCTTATCACCGAACGGAGCCTCTACTGAAGCACCCGACCATGCAAGATAGTCGGCAAGGTTCTTATAGAACGCCTCTATCATCTCTGCATTGACACCTATGTCGCCACTGCGGTCAGCAACTCCTCCCAAGGCAGAAACGGCAGCAGCAATCGCAGCCTTATCATCCGGATCCTCTGAAGTCGTCCCGGTGATCACACCGTCTCCGTTGAATCTTGTCTTGGCAAAGATTGCAGCGACATCCGCCGTATCTGTAAGAGAGATCACGGTATTCTCCTTACCGAGATTTGCAAGAATCTGCTTTGCAGAACAGTATAATTTCTTTCCGACTCCATTGCTCTGGTCGAAATCCTCTATATCGATACTGTCCTTGCCTTCCAGAATAAGATCTGCATTCTTGACAGCACCTGTAACCCACTGTGCAACAGCAATCACATCGTTTACACGGATCTTTCCATCTCCGTCCGAATCCATGTATCCGAGACTCTTGTCATCGATCTCCAGTCCGGTAACAGGACATGAAAGAACTGTCCACATCTTCGGATCAAGTTCAGCAAGATGAGCGATGTCCTCGCCTGAACCTATCCTTACACGTGAGGAGCCGCCAAGATTGACGAACTCCCACTTATACTTCTTGTCGTTATTGAAGATAGCCATATATGATAAATGATTGAATTCTAAAATCTTTCAAAAATAATAATTTTTTCTGAAAGACTGTCAACCAGCATCATATTTCCTCGATGGAAAGCACTCCGTTACGGGTCATGGTAATTCGGAAATGATGATATTTTATATCGCCATCATGCTGAAGTTGGAAGACAAGGTTGACATGATAGATCTTCTTGACATTCGTCGTCATGATCTGACCTTCCTGATCGACAAAATCTATAGGAATGGAAGGATTGTCCATCTTCTGCGTGAGTCTCGTAAGATGCAGGCGCATCACTTCATTGATTCCTCGCATAGGATAATCATCATTTGCAGCAAGAGTCTCATCGTCGATGCTGACATGTTTTCTGTACAGAAGGATCTTTTCTTCAAAGATATGGGACTCCTCCTCTACGAATGAGGATTTCTCGCGTAGCCTCAACACTTCCGAAGGAACCTTGGATTCAGAGATGAAGTCAAAGCCCTCCTTGATTACACCGACCTTGCTTTTTCCGATAGTGATGGAAGCCTTCTTGTCAAAGTACTTGTTTCCAAGTCTATGCGCGAAATAATAACGGAGAAGATCCTTTATACGGTCTTTAAGCATGTAACTTACAACCATAACCACGAAAAGAGGCCAGGTGATGTTTCCGTACTTCACCTGTGTATACCACGCTACCGCAGTTGCGAAAAACATTGCAATGCCGGCCGCAATGCTGTAATATAACTGTTCGACCGCCACTCCGTCCCTTTTCTTGTCAAGACGAATATATAGTTCACTTTCAATGAACTTCTTCAGCATTCCCCTATGATATACCAACTGACGGTCGTGCCTGTCATTCAAGTTCAACACGCCATAGTCACGGGATACCTTGTAGTCTCTTTCTTCCATTATCAGGTCCATGAATCCCGGATATTCAATCTGTCTTATCAGACGGATTGTCCTCATTTCCACCACATGGCTCATGAACTCATCGCACAGACGGAAATAACTGCGCGTAGAGTCCGAAACAGTGGGGACATCTATTATCTTATACATGGAACGGAACTTTGCAAGGACTTCTCTTGTACTTTCGACATAATCCTTCACAAGATAATCCTCGACATCCAGAGAGCGGGCAGATGCTATATGTGCCGCCTGATCACGCAAGGCGCTCTTGAAGATTGCTGCAAACATCTTCAGGTGGTATTCGTATGAATCCCTGTCTTTCTGCTGAGGATTGTTGACAACCTTTTCAAGAGCCTGACGCAAGGATCTCAAAGGCAAGGAGTCATCTTTCGCTATATCCCGCATCAGATATACCGGGGTGATGAGCCGCACATTTGACTTGATGTCTCTGTAGAACTGTTTCTTACCGTAGTTTTCAGGATTGATATCCAGACTGTTCGGTACAAACAGCCATGCGTTGACTGAGAAATCATCGCGAATGCCGCCCTCCTTGCAGTTGAATCCGAACTTGAATTCGACTGAAAAGTTATCGTGTTTTTTTGCCTGTATGGAAATCATGATTGATATATCAGATCCCCGGTCAAGCCGGGGATGACATTACGCCAACTAAAACAGCCCTGGTGTATAACCGAGCCAATGGAGGACAGTCTCTCCCCAAACGAGTATCATAGCCCATGCTATGAGCATCATGGTGATACCGAACTTGAAAGTGTCGCTCCAACTGTAATGGTTTGTAGTGTAAAGAAGTGCAGCAGGCTTGCTGTTGAAAGGAAGCACATACACATGCTCGATAAGCAGAGATATCGGGAACGACAGACTGAGAGGAGGGAATCCGAACTGCTGCTCGACACCGATTGCAATCGGCACGAAAACAAGGGTCCTCATATTCTTGGACTGGAAGATAAGGGCGCTGAACAACATCAGGCCGGTAAGCAGCAGGTAAAGGACAATGAAAGGAGTCTGAGCAGTTATACCGAGGGCGTCCATTCCTGCTCCGACCATCATTGCCGGAAGATCGGTCGCATTCAGACCAGATCCGATCACATATGCACCGGCAGAGAAAAGCATGAGATGCCAAGGTATGTCGACATCGTTCCATTTTACTACACCGATACCAGGCATGAGGGCTATGATGGCACCTATGAGAACCACCACTTCTGCAGAAACGCCATGCAGGCTTTCGGTCACCCACATAAGGAGTACACCGACAAAGATCGCTATAGACTTGTATTCCTCTGTCTTCATTGTTCCCATAGACTCAAGTTCCTGGCGCAGACGCTCCATTCCGCCCTGAATCTGAGGTTTCCTATCTTCCGGCTTGAGCGGGAAGATGACCTTCACACCGATGAACCAGCCGATCAGAAGCAGAATCATCGCAAGAGGGAATGCCGCTACCAGCCAATCCGAATAAATCATGGAAACAGAACTGTATGCACCCATAAGGAGCGATACCGCCAGAAGATTCGCACCGGAACCTGTCATAAAGGCACTCGCACCGATATTGATCTGAAAGAGGTTCTGAAGCACGAGGTTGCGTCCGAAGTTGTTACGCTCTCCCTGACTTGCGCCAAAGATTGCAGCAACAACCATGAAGATAGGAAGAAGGATTGTCGCCTTGACTGTCGTTGCTGAAATGAAGAGAGACAAGACAACATTGATGACAAGAAAACTGAAGAATATGCCGGACGCGCTCTTTCCGAACTTCAAGACAAACCAGAGGGCGAACCTTTTCGCAACTCTTGTCTTCACCAGCATACTGGCCAGAACGAAAGAAAGAATGTTCAGCCACATCACCGGATGGCCCAACTGGGCGAAAGCATCCTTCTGAGTCGTCACTCCGCAAAGAATGACAGCCATTATCACCATAAGTGATGTCAGATAACTCTGCACGGCCTCGGTGATCCAGAGAACTATGGATGAACAAAAGATCGCGAGCATTGCATAACATGCCCTGATGAACGCAGGCTCTCCGATTACCTTCAATCTGGCCTGGGCCTTGTCGGAAAGTACCGAAAAGTCCATGTTGTCAAACAATGGTATGTCGATAACCCAATATATAAGAATGAACACAATGGCAGCGACAGGTCCTCCCAGACGTGCCATCCACTTCTCGAATCCGGACTTCTCCATCTTCGGAAGTTTCTCCACCTTATAATTGTTCATATCCAGCGGGTCAAACACCTGCTCCTGTTCCAGTTCTGTATTCTTGTCGGTCATAGTTTTGTAATATTGTTGTTAAAGATTTCTCGACTCGGCCTCGCTCGAAATGACATTGTCTTACACGAAATGATGATTTTCAACCTAGGTATCATTTCGAAGACTGCTTCATACCTGTCATTCCGAGCAAGCGAAGCGAGTCGAGGAATCTTAAAAAGATTTATTTAGCCCAATTCTTATATGGGTTCTTCATAAGCATAGAGTTGTAGTACTTCACATCTCCGGTAACTTCCTCACCGAGCCACTCAGGCTTTACAAAAGCCTC
>JAZRGY010000112.1:0-4171 GCA_045644485.1 Candidatus Cryptobacteroides sp.
GGAAAACCATGCGGCCGATACGGCCGAAACCGTTAATACCAATTTTGATCATCGTTAAATAATGTTTATGTAAAGTTATACTTTAATTGTCAAATGATAGATGTAGACCTAGTTCTACAAAATCGGTTGCAAATTTAGAAATTTTTATGAATAAAAAGACTATATTTGTAATAAAATATTGTTACAAAATGCGCATTCTTATAACCAACGACGACGGATATCTGGCTAAAGGCATAAAAGTCCTTGTTGAAATCATGAAACAGTTCGGAGAAGTGACTGTAATAGCACCAAAGCACCACCAGTCAGGTATGTCCATGGCCGTCTCCCTAGGATTCAAGCAGATTGCTCACAAGGATCTCGGAGATGGCTGGCATTATGTAGACGCAACACCGGCCAGTTGTGTCAAGTTCGGCCTGAACACAATGTTTCTGGAGAACTTCCCTGACGTAGTGGTATCCGGTATCAATCACGGATCAAATGCCTCAACAGCAGCATGTTACTCAGGTACGCTCGGTGCAGCGGAAGAAGCAGCGCTCAATGGAATTCCTGCAATCGGTGTTTCTCTTGACACACTTCGTCCGGATGCTGACTTCAGAGGAGTGGAAAGATATTTCGGAGAGATATTCCGTAAACTGATGGAAAATCTTCCTCAAAAGCATGGGGTCTACTATAATGTCAACTTTCCGGACATCCCGTCAGACCAGATAAAGGGCATAAGAACAGGCTATCAGGGACTCGGAAAATGGATACGCGAATTCAAGGAATGGGATGTGGAACACTACAGAAAGTACGGCATCACACCGGAACTCCTGGGACAAAGTTCAAATCCGGTTCTTGAGGAGGGAGAAGACCTTTACATGATGGTCGGTGAATTCATAGACGACCCTCGAAACACAGATGAAGCAGACCATAGGATTGTTGCCGATGGATATATCAGCATCACAGCCCACAACGTCGACTGTACCGACTATGAGGAACTTGACAGACTCCGTAAAATCTTCTAGAATATGCGTTACTATATCATAGCAGGAGAAGCATCAGGCGATCTTCACGGATCAAATCTGATGAAGGGCATTCATGCAGAAGACCCAAGAGCGGAGATACGTTTCTGGGGAGGTGACCTTATGGCAGAGGCTGGTGGTGAGATGGTACGGCATTATAAGGAAGGTGCGGTGATGGGATTTGTTGAAGTGATTGCAAAGGCACGCAGACTTCTAGGGAATGTCGCTTTCTGCAAGAAAGACATTCTGGAATGGGCTCCAGATGTCGTTATCCTGATTGATTACCCGGGCTTCAACTTCAAGATAGCCGAATTCGCCCACAAGGCTGGCTTCAAGGTATTCTACTATATCGCACCTAAAGTCTGGGCATCACGCGAAGGACGAATAAAAAAACTGAAAGCATATGTAGACAGACTATTCATTGTATTCCCATTTGAAAAGCCGTATTTCGAGTCCAAAGGCGTCGATTACATCTACAAGGGCAACCCTCTCGTGGATGCCGTAGACGGTTCAAGGGCAATGAACGAAACACGAGAAGATTTTCTTGTAAGGGCAGGGCTCGACAACAAGCCTTTCATAGCGATGCTGGCCGGATCGAGAAAGCCGGAAATAAGCACAATGATGCCGGTATTGACAGAATTTGCATCAAAGATGCGTCAGATTCCACAATACTCAGATCATCAATTCCTTATTGCCGGTGCTCCTGCCAGAAGCATGAAGGATTATGACCCTTGGCTAACAGATGAAAACAGAAAATACATCAAGGTTCTTTTCGGAGAGACACAGTCAATCATACGACATGCAGAGGCTGCTGTAGTCAATTCCGGAACCGCCTCTCTTGAAACCGCACTGTTCTGCACGCCGCAAGTTGTAGGATACATAACCAATCCCATTACCTATTGGATAGCACGCAAGATAATCAAGATCAGATATATAAGTCTTGGAAATCTGATAGTGGACAGACTCGCATTCAAGGAATTCATCCAGAAAGACTGTAATCCGGATGCTCTCGTAACAGAAATACGGGAACTTATTGAAAACACGGAACGCAGGGAAAGAATGCTGGATGATTATGCCGATATCCGCAACTCCCTCGGAGGTACCGGTGCATCAGAAGCCGTCGCAAAAGCAATGATAGATGAATTAACCAAATAAAATCCAAACCTATGAACAAACTATTACATCTGGCATCGGCAATCATTGCCATAATCTGCATGTCTTCATGCATCAGCGTAATTATAGAAATGGAAGTAGGTCCGTATACAGTTTCCACAATCGAGAAGAATGTCTACCATATCCAGGACTACAATTCTGCCAACCCTGCCGGAGAAGCCTTCGACTCAGAGGGAAACAAGACCCACTTCAACAATTGCTCTGACATGTACCTCATCGTAGGAAAGAAAGAGGCTCTTCTTATTGACCTTTCAAACAACATCAGATGGGCGGACAATGCAGCAGAATCGTTACGTCAAATAATCGCAGAACGAACTGAAGGTAAACCACTTACAATCACGTTCACACACAACCACGGCGACCATACCGGAATGATGGGTGCATATGTGAACGATCCTGATGTGGACTTCGCACTTCCAGAAAAGGATTTCACCCGCATGGCCAGCAGGTTCCCTGAAGGACAGTACAGTTTCATAAATGAAGGCCATACCTTCGACCTTGGAGGAATAGAAATAGAAACAATCTATGTTCCGGGTCACACAGACGGTTCCATGGTATTCTATATGCCGAAGCATGACATCCTCTTCAGCGGAGATGCAATAGGATCGGGACACGGTGTATGGATATTCAACACAGCAAATTACATCAAGTATGCTGAAGCGGTACCACATCTTATATCATGGCTTGAAAATCCGCAAAACGGAGTTGACACCGACAGGATGAGAATCTACGGAGGACACTACTGGCAAAGAGACTGGCTTCCTGAACTGGGAGACGAAGAAATGGGCATGCAGTACATCGAAGACATGCAGACCCTTCTGGATGAGATAGAAGCAGGAACTGCAGCGACAGAGCCATCTGACCTGGGACGTCAGGGACTTGACACATATTTCCGCCATGGAAGTGCCATAATAGTCTGGAGCGAAGAACAGGCCCATGCATATAGAACAGAAAAGACCGAGTTTTAAACCCGGTCTTTTTCTTTATATCCTTTCCCCGAAAATCATCGAACCGATTCGTACCATCGTAGAGCCCATCTCGACTGCAATCGGATAATCATCCGACATGCCGATGGATAATTCATTACAATCCGGAGCGACGTTCGGGCTCTCCCCTATCCAATCGTACAGAATCTGCTGCATATCGACAAGACGCTGGAAATCAGCACGTACAATATCCTCATCGTCAGTAAAGGTAGCCATTCCCATGAGGCCGCATATCTTCACATTCCGATAATGCCTTTCCCCAGAAAGCATGTCAACAAGTTCCTGCTCCGAGAAGCCTTGCTTGGTCTCATCGCTTGATATAAAGCATTCCAAAAGAACATTTATGACCTTTCCGGCAGAAGCCCCCCACCTGTCTATCGCCTCAAGAAGACGCAAGGAATCGACAGAATGCACAAGAGATACATACGGCAGCACCATCTTGAGTTTATTGGTCTGAAGATGTCCTATGAAATGCCATTCGATATCAGACATATAATTCGGTTCTCCCCTCTCTGCACGTATCTCTTCAAGCCGCTTTACCTTGGCGAGAAGTTCCTGAGGACGGCTTTCACCAAAGGATCTTTGTCCCGCCTGATACGCCTCCTCGATCGCTTCGAAAGGGTGGAATTTAGAAACTGCCACCAACCTTACAGTTGCCGGCAGTTCTAAATGTAATTTATTGATAATATTCTTGATCATTACTTGCGCCTCTGCTGCTTCTGCATCTGTTCCTGCATCTTCTGCGCTTCTTCAAGCCTCTGCTGCCACTTTGACTTCTGCTTAGGCTTGCTTGCATTAAGCATCATATCTGCACGTACCTTCTCCTCTGTCACCACATACTTGCGGATGTACCATGTCATTATCATTGTGATGATGTTCGAAAGAAGATAGTAGTAACTGAGAGCCGCTGACAGGTTGTTACAGATGAAGAACATCATTATCGGCATCATCCACACGCTCATGAACTTCATACCTGCCATATTCGGATCATCCGACATCTGGCCTGAAGTC
>JAZRGY010000113.1:0-39798 GCA_045644485.1 Candidatus Cryptobacteroides sp.
TAGAACGCACGATGGTCGGAAGGGTATATCTCACCGGACACAAGTTCCGGATATATAGGATGAAGTTCGCCTGACAAGGTATTGAGCACAGCATTCATATCTGCATTGGAGCCTGTATAGGCATAGAATCCATGATATCCTGTTCCAAGCATATCGAGGTTGACCATAGCATCTATTCTGGCCGTTTCCGGAAACGAGCGGTTGAGGAAATACCACGCACCTGCAAAAGTCTCATTAGATGCTCCGAAAGCAGCAAAAAGGACAGAACGTCGGAACATCATGGAATTAGTCTTGACCATACGTGCCAGTTCCACCAGCATTGCCAACCCTGACGCATTTCCATTTGCACCATAAAAGACACGTTCGACCGGCTTACCATCCACAGTCATTGTCATCGTACCGATGTTGTCCAGTCTGGCAGCAACAACAATATAATCATTACGCAATGTCCTGTCATATCCCTCCACATATCCTATCACATTTCTGGATGTGAGGGTATCGCCATTCTCTTTCCTGATGCCGAACATATCTCCGCCGGAAGGTGTCAAAAGGTCTATACCATATTCCTTGAACATCCCCTCGACATATTCTGCCGCCATCTTCTCGCCCTCAGATCCAGCCTTACGTCCTTCCATATGAGCAGCAGAAAGGGTACGCACATGCTCCTTGAGGGCAGCAACCGTCTCGCTGTCATCAAGATCTTCATATGTCATGCCGCCACGGAACTGCGCAGAAAGAAGCAGAGGCATCAAGACCAGGGCGGAAACTAACATCAACCTTCTCATAAATCACTCATTTACAAGTATCCAAACATCTTTCGGACAGAACTTCTCCTTCTTTACGACACTCAATGCCTTATAAGCATCGGAGAGCCTGTTTACAGGACTCACACCTACAGCAATCAGGCCACCTTTTCCAAAACTTATCAGAGCAGGTCTGTACCCCGCAGTCTTAACCACATTGAAAAGACTTTCTGCATTTGCCCTGGACCTGAACGAGCCAAGTATTATATAATATCTGGACTCAAGTTTTGTAGCGAAAAGGCCACCAAGAGAAGCCGGATTAAGGATGGAGCCACCTAACTGGCGTATGGAATCCAAAGCATTCAACGAATCCTGAAGCATACGCTGCTCCACATTACGAAGTGAGTCCAGACGGGCCTGCAGAACAGCCTCTTCAGCGCGCAGCAGTTCAAGTCTCTTCATTTCCACATCCTCACTTGTCGGACGACCTGCAAGTTTCCGCATGAAGTCACAGCCCGTAAGGGTCAACACAGACATTATGACCAGAAGTATATAACTTTTTTTCATATGGATTCATTTTTGCGTATTCGTGCAAATTTAACGAATTAATGGTCTGAGACAAAATAATTCTTGATATATTTGTAGTCATAACCGATGTACGTATTGTCTAAGCATAATGTTCTCATATTAAAAGCCGCACTTGCCGTAATTTTCTTCCTGAAAATATGCGGTACCGGAGTTTATGCACAGATAGACACACTACGGATCTCTGTCAGTAAAGTAAAACCTTTATTCAAGCAGGACACTCTCACGATATGCTTCATGGGAGACATGATGATGCACTCACAGCAACTGGCAAAAGCGTACCGTGGAGGCGACAGTTTCGATTTCAGTTCCTATTTCAGGCTGATTGAAGACAGGATCCGGAATGCCGACATAGCGGTAGCGAACATGGAGTTCACTTTAGGAGGTGAACCATATTCCGGATATCCCTGTTTCTCTGCTCCAGACAGTTATGCACGTTATCTCGCAGACTGCGGATTTGATATATTCCTTGCAGCCAACAACCACATATTGGACAAAGGGAGCAAAGGAGCGACAAGAACGGCACAGATATACAGAGATCTTGAACGGGAAAAAGGTATAAGATTTACCGGACTTGCTGAAAGCGAAGATGCCCTTGAAGAAAACTATCCTCTGTTCATACGAAGAAAAGGAATAACAGTGGCAATGCTGAACTTTACATATGGAACAAACCTGGGAGCAGATGAGCATTGGCCCAAGACAAACTACCTCGGAAAGAAGACCGAAATACTTCAAGCCCTTGAAAAAGCACAAAAGGCGGATATTGCGATAGCACTACCCCATTGGGGACCAGAATATAACCTGGTTCACTCGTCAGAACAGGAAAGGACAGCAGATTGGCTCGCTGCAAACGGCGCAGACATCATAATAGGAGCACACCCGCATGTTGTGCAGGATACGGCATCGATAGACCAGGTTCCGGTAATATATTCCCTTGGCAATGCAGTATCCAACATGAGCGCGGAAAACACACAATTGGAACTGATGGCTACTTTAAGGATTGTACGTCATGAGAACGGGGACATCAGCATGCTTCCTGTCGGACTGACATGGCTATGGTGTTCAAGACCAGGCGGATTCAGCGATGATTACACCGTGATTCCCATTGAGGAATACATCGGAAGGAAGGATGAATGGACCGGCGCATGGGAATACGAGAAGATGATGGCCACATACGAAAGGATAAGAAAAACAAATTGATATAATGAGCAGACAATCTATCAAACTTGAAGCGATCGACCCTATAGAGATATACGGGCCTGCAAACAAGAATCTTGAAGCCTTATGTTCCTATTTCCCGGAACTTAAGGTCGTGGCCAGAGGAAACGAGATCATTCTGGACGGAAAGGAAAAGGATGTGGAAGACTTCACGGTCAAACTCCATATGCTCATCGAAAGGAGACAGCATAAAATGAATGTGACTCCATACGATGTCGAAGATCTGTTTGACGGTGAGTCATCTCCCGACAGGTTCAAACTTTGCGGTGACTCGGTGATAGTACACGGAAATGACGGCAAGCCGATCAAGGCAAGAAACAGAACCCAGCAGGAGATGGTGAAGGCATATTTTGACAACGACCTTGTCTTTGCTATAGGACCTGCTGGAACGGGAAAGACATATATAGCCATAGCGCTTGCAGTAAGAGCGTTGAAGAACAGGGAGATCAAAAGAATAATACTCACCCGTCCTGCTGTCGAAGCGGGAGAACGTCTGGGTTTCCTTCCTGGAGATCTGAAGGACAAACTCGACCCATACCTCCAACCATTATATGATGCTCTAGGAGATATGATTCCGGCAAAGAGACTTCAGGAGTTCATGGCAGAAGGTACAATACAGATAGCACCGTTGGCGTATATGAGAGGACGCACATTGGACAGGGCTTGTGTCATTCTGGACGAAGCACAGAACACAAATCTCGGACAGTTGAAGATGTTCCTGACCAGAATGGGATGCGATGCAAAATTCATCGTCACAGGCGACGCCAGCCAGATCGACCTTCCGAACAAGAAAGACTCCGGTCTTCTTAAAGGAATAGAACTTACAAAAGACATAAAGGGAATCAAGACAATACGTTTCAGGAACGAAGATATTGTAAGACACCCTCTGGTGACGAAGATTGTCAAGGCATTTGAAAAAGGGGAAGCGGCTGAATAACCGCTTCCCCTTTTTATATAAGGATTATTTACTCAGATTACTGAGCGTTGTTCTTTACATAGTCATTGAACTTATTGTATCCCTGCATGTACTTATCCTCAACTGATGAGAAACGGTAGTAGATGTTCTTGAGATACTCTGCAGCATTGAGTTTAACCTGATCGTTCTTGGTCACCTCGAAAGCCTTCTCGAATGGCTCGATAGCGTCGATGAGATACTGCTCATACTCCTTTACAAGAGCAGCGTACTTTGTATCATCAAGTTCCTGAGCAGCCTTCTCTGAAAGTTGTACAGCCTTGTCATAGCAAAGAACGCCAAGTCCATGGTAACCGAAATCGTAGTTAGGATCTACGACTGCGCACTCCTTGTAAGCGGCAACAGCCTTCTCAAAGTTACCGAGTTGCTTGTAGATGTTACCCTCAACATAGTAGAGAGATACGTTGTTAGGCTCATTCTTCTTTGCCTCACCGATGAGAGCAAAAAGTCTGTCAGCATTCTCACCGCTCTCAAGATAGTAGTTGATCAGACCGATAAGGATGCTCTGGCTCTGTGGGAACTTCACGAAACCTGCCTCGAGAGTCTCAACACCCTTTGTCTTGTCACCAAGGTTGAAGTATGTGTCACCAAGTTTTGCATAAACCTCACCGTTCTCATAGTAATAGTTGTTTGCAAGACATTTCTCGAAATACTTCTTTGCAGTCTCAAACTCCTTAGATGCCCAGAAGATGTATGCAGCATTGTAAAGAGATGTTGTATCAACTACAGAATATGGTGCAGTCTCAGAAGCCTCGGCAGCCTTCACAAGAAGTTCAGCGGCTGCAGGATAATTGTTGAGAGAGTACTGGTTCATACCGTCCACGAAATACTTCTGTGAAATATTCTGAATACCGGTCTTGACATCCTTCTCCTTGCTTGCATCAACCTCATATGCCTTAACATAAGCAGCAAGTGCCTTAGCAAGAGCGTCCTCATATACAGGCTTTGTAACCTCTACGAGGCGGAGGACGTCTGTACCGTCAAAATAAAGGTTCTTGTTGGCGTACACTTCCTTCTTGAATGCCATTCCGTCAACAGTCACTTCCTCAACAGATACAGGCTTCTCGTTACCCATCATCATCTGAATCTGGATACGTGGGCTGTTTACGATAACGTTTCCTGCCGGAGCCTCATAAGCATCCATGTAAGCAGTAGCGAGTTTGAGCCAAGTAGCAACCTTTGTGCTCTTCTTTGGATTCTCTGCTGCAGCCTCTGCTGATTCAACAGCCTTCTTTGCAGACTCAATCGACTTAACCTGGGCATCAGCCACCTGAACTGCCAGGAGAACTGCCAATGCGATCAAAATTCTTTTCATAATGTGTTTTTTGGTATTAAGTTATTATTCATTAGTCTGTTGCTCTGCGGATTCCTCATCCGACTTATTCACCACTGACACTGCAGCGATGGCATCACCATCCTTGATGTTGATCAAGCGTACACCTTGAGTCGCACGACCTGCCACCTTGATTCCAGACACAGCCATTCTGATGGTAAGACCCGAACGGTTGATGATCATAAGGTCATTCTCGTCAGTAACATTCTTCAGAGCGACCAGATCTCCTGTCTTATCTGTGATATTCAATGTCTTTACACCCTTGCCTCCGCGGTTAGTCTTACGGTATTCG
This sequence comes from Candidatus Cryptobacteroides sp., assembly GCA_045644485.1. Lineage (GTDB taxonomy): Bacteria > Bacteroidota > Bacteroidia > Bacteroidales > UBA932 > Cryptobacteroides. Next base: position 5,145 of record JAZRGY010000113.1, read on the forward strand.
TCAAAATCCGAACGCTTGCCATAACCGTGCTCGCTGACCACGAGGACACTATGCGAAGCGGCATCCTCTGCAGACGGATCATATACGACCATACCTACAACTTCGTCATCCTCATCAATATTTATGCCTCGCACTCCGGAAGCAGTTCTTCCAAGAGCCCTGGCATCTGCCTCATCAAAGCGGCAACAACGTCCCTTGCGTCCCGCAAGGAGAATCTCGCTGTTTCCGTTTGTCATGACTGCCTCGAGAAGTTCGTCTCCGTCGCGGACCGTAATCGCAATGACACCGTTCGCGCGAGGTCTTGAATAAGCCTCAAGGGAAGTCTTCTTGATTATACCCTTCTTGGTGCCGAGAACGATATAATTGTTGTTTATATAATCCTCGTCCTTAAGATTCCTGACATTGAGATAAGCCTTGATCTTGTCATCAGGCTCGATATTGATGACATTCTGTATCGCACGTCCCTTTGAAGCACGTGAACCTTCAGGAATCTCATATACCTTCAGCCAGTAACATTTTCCGTTCTGAGTGAACAGAAGCATCGTACTGTGCATGTTGGCGACATATATATGTTCTATGAAGTCCTCGTCACGGGTCGCACTTCCCTTCATTCCCACACCACCTCTGTTCTGGAGACGATACTCGGTCAGAGATGTCCTTTTTATATATCCGAGATGTGAGATTGTTATGACTACATCCTCATCGGCATAGAAATCCTCAGGATTGAACTCTTCTGCAGAAAGAGCGATCTCGGTTCTTCTTGCATCTCCGTACTTCTCCTTCATCTCTGTGGTCTCATCCTTGATGATCTGCATCTGCATGCTCTCATTAGCAAGAACATCTTCACAGTAACGGATGAACTTCATGAGTTCGTCATACTCGTTCTGAAGTTTCTCCCTTTCGAGTCCTGTGAGTTGACGCAGGCGCATCTCCACAATAGCGGTAGCCTGAGCCTCACTGAAACCGAACTGTGCGATAAGTTCACCCTTGGCTTCCTCCACGCTCTTAGATGCCCTTATGATATTGATGATCTGATCGATCACGTCAAGAGCCTTGAGAAGACCTTCGAGGATATGGGCTCTCTTGCGGGCCTTTTCCAAATCGAATCTGGTCCTTCTGAGGATCACCTCATGTCTGTGACGTACGAAATACTTTATGAGTTGCTTCAGATTAAGAGTCCTTGGGCGTCCGTTCACCAGAGCGACATTGTTGACAGAGAAACTTGACTGAAGCGGAGAATACTTGTAAAGCATGTTGAGAACCACATTCGAGTTCGCATCCTTCTTCAGACGGATGACGATGCGGACACCCTTCATTGTGGTCTCGTCGTTGATATAGGCGATACCTTCAACCTTCTTTGTCTCCACAAGTTCGGCGATCTTCTCGATCATCTCGCGCTTGTTCACCATGTACGGTATTTCAGTGACAACGATGGTCTCGCGCCCCGAATCACTCACCTCGATCTCAGTCTTGGACCTTATCACGATTCGTCCACGTCCTGTCTCAAAAGCGTCCTTGATGCCCTGACGTCCCTGTATGATACCTCCTGTAGGGAAATCCGGTCCCTTCACGTACTGCATCAGTTCTTCTACGGTAATCTCCGGATTGTCGATGTATGCACAGATGGCATCGCAGCACTCCGTAAGATTGTGAGGAGCCATATTTGTCGCCATACCTACCGCGATACCTGAAGAACCGTTCAAGAGAAGAAGCGGAAGTTTTGTCGGAAGCACTGTCGGCTCCTGAAGAGAATCGTCAAAGTTGTTCTGAAAATCTACCGTATCCTTGTCAAGGTCTGCAAGAACCTCGTCCGAAAGTTTCGAAAGTTTAGCCTCTGTATAACGCATAGCAGCAACAGGGTCGCCGTCCATAGAACCGAAGTTACCCTGACCGAATACAAGCGGATACCTGAGGCTCCAGTCCTGGGCCATACGGGCCATTGCGTCATAAACGCTGGAGTCACCATGCGGATGATACTTACCGAGCACCTCACCCACAATACGGGCAGACTTCTTGGTCTGGCTGGTCCATGTCAATCCAAGTCCTTCCATACCGAAGAGCACCCTTCTGTGCACAGGTTTGAAACCGTCCCTCACATCAGGAAGAGCACGCGAAACGATGACAGACATGGAGTAGTCGATGTACGCACTCCTCATCTGCTGATCTATATTCACCTGCTCGATCCTTCCTGTCTTTACCTCATTTTCCATATGATGTTTCTTATCTTTTTATACTTTTAAGCATATCTTCGCAAAGATACGATTTTTTTAGTAATTTTGTGCATCAGAAGGCAAATTTATTATGGAAATCAGCATATCAGACGAACTGAATTCAATCATAAACTACTCCCGTGAAGAGGCCATGAGAACAGGAAGTTACGGAATCGCTCCGGACCATCTGTTTCTGGGCATATTACGCCATAGGGAGAACTCCGCAACCGATGCCCTGATCGGATCCGGGGCCGATGTGGAGGAACTCAAGCAGTTCATCGACAACCGCATATTCACCAATGAGCATATCCCCTATTCCGACATCGACAAGATAGCATTCTCAAGAGGGGCACAGAACGTACTGAGTTTCACCATCCTAGAGGCGACGAAACTCAGAAGCCGTCAGGCAGCCTCACAACATCTCCTACTGGCTCTGATGAGGGCAGGAGGATCGTACGGACATACTTACCTGAAGGACATGGGCATCGACTACGGTCTGATATTCAGGTACATGGACAGAAATTCCATGCTGGACAGAGGGGAAGAAGACGAGCATGAAAGCCACGAGGAAGAGGCTCCACAGATAAGGATAAGACAGGTCACCGAGGAGACTCAGGAGGATAACAGGACCTCGCCTCTGGAAGAGTTCGGATACGATATCACACAGGCAGCCAGAGAAGGAAGACTTGACCCTCTGGTCGGAAGAGAGGATGAGATACAGCGCGTCATACAGATACTGGGACGCAGGCGCAAGAACAATCCCATGCTTGTCGGAGACCCGGGAGTCGGAAAGTCTGCGATAGTGGAAGGCATAGCAATCAAGATAGTCAATGGAGACATCCCCCCTGTGCTTGCAGGCAAAAGGCTCATTTCACTGGACCTGGGATCGATTGTGGCAGGAACAAAATATCGGGGAGATTTCGAAAAAAGGCTCAAGAACATCATAAACGAAGTTGCATCAAGTCCGGATGTGATACTCTTCATTGACGAGTTCCACACAATTGTCGGAGCAGGAGGCGCATCCGGCAGTCTTGATGCAGCCAACATGCTCAAACCAGCCCTTGCGAGAGGAGAAATCCAGTGCATAGGCGCGACCACCATGGATGAATTCAGAAAAAGTGTGGAAAAGGACGGGGCGCTGGACAGAAGATTCCAGAAAATAGTCGTGGAACGCACAGACATTCCTCAGTCCATATCGATCCTCACTCGTCTGAAGACCAACTATGAAAAACATCACAATGTGATATACACAGACGAAGCCATTGAGGCCTGCGTCAGGATGTCGGAAAGATATATAACCGACCGATGCCTGCCGGACAAGGCGATCGATGCAATGGACGAGGCAGGTTCAAAGGTCCGCCTGAAGAATCCTAAGAGAACCGGTCAGGTCACTGCAGAAGATGTTGCGGAAGTAATCTCAAAGATGACAGGGATCCCGTCCGGAAGAGTAGCCGAAACCGAAGGAACAAGGCTCATGAAGATGTACGAAATCCTCAGGAAGAGAATAATCGGACAGGATGAAGCCATCGAGAAGGTCGTACGTGCCATCCAAAGGAACAGGGCAGGAATCAAGGATCCGGGGAAACCGATCGGCACTTTTCTTTTCTTCGGTCCCACAGGAGTAGGAAAGACACAACTAGCGAAGTCACTTGCCGAGTATCTCTTTGATTCTGAAGAAAATATGATAAGGCTGGACATGAGCGAATACATGGAGAAATTCAATGTATCCAGACTCATCGGAGCGCCTCCGGGATATGTGGGATTTGAAGAAGGAGGTCAACTGAGCGAGAGAGTCAGACGAAAGCCATACTGTGTCGTTCTGCTCGATGAGATAGAGAAGGCACATCCGGACGTATTCAATCTCCTTCTTCAGGTAATGGACGAGGGAAGACTCACGGACAGTACAGGAAGGACCATCAGTTTCCGCAATACTATTGTCATCATGACATCAAATGTGGGAAGCCGCGAACTCGAGGAATACGGAAGCGGGGTCGGCTTCAATACTTCCAGCAGAAATGTAGAGGGAAACCGTAAATCCGTAGTGGAGAAGGCTGTAAGAAAGGCATTCCCGCCAGAATTCATCAACAGAGTGGATGAACAGGTATTCTTCAGACATCTGGAGAAGGAGGACCTTGAAAGGATAATAGATATCGAACTCAAGGGTCTCAAGGCCAGAGTCAGAGAGGCTGGATTCGAACTGACCGTCACAGCGTCTGCCAAGAGGTTTGTTGCAGAAGCAGGATACGATCCGAACTACGGAGCCAGACCGCTGAAAAGAGCGATACAGAGATTCATCGAAGATCCTGTTTCCGAACGTATCATAGCAGAAAGGATGTTCGGAGGAAAACGATGCGGAGGAAAACTACGTGTCAGTCTAGACAAGACTGACTCCCGTCAACTCCAGGTCCATTTCACTGATCATATCGAGAAGTGTTCTATATGAGTCTTCGGACGAGACCATTGAACTGATGTAAGCGAGAGTGTTGTCTGTGTTCATATGCTTATGTCTTTAATTGTTTGTTGATGCAAAAGTAGAACTCATATGTGCCAAAATAAAGCACAACACATAAAATTATGACAAAACTTGTTATTTTTGACCTTGACGGTACCCTCATAGACACAATGGAGGACATTGCAGGAGCATGTAATCACGCTCTTGAATCATGCGGATGCCCGCTTAGACGCCTCGACGAATACAACATGCTCGTCGGACGAGGAATATTCAATCTCTTCAGAGGAGCGCTCCCGGAGGAGAGACGAAACGAAGAAATGGTCGACAGGATGTACCGGCACTTCGTACCGTACTACAACGAACACATATGTGACAGGACAAGACCATACCCCGGAATATACGAGATGCTGGACCGCCTCGCAGCAGAAGGCATCGCCTTTGCAGTAGCGTCAAACAAGTACCAGGAAGGGACGGAAATCCTGATTGACAGACTTTTCGGCAAGTACAGATTCGTAAGCATACTTGGCCAAAGGGAAGGTAAACCCATAAAGCCGGATCCTGAGATCGTCAATGAGGCGATGAGCGCATTGGAGGGAATACAAAAGGAGGATGTCGTATACTGCGGAGATTCTGATGTCGACATGCAGACAGGAATCAATGCTGGCGTACGTACAATAGGAGTTACCTGGGGATTCAGAACCAGGGAGGAACTTGCATCGTACTCTCCGTGGGTGCTTGCTGAAAAGGCAGAAGACATCTGCAATGCGGTTCTGACAGAAAATTAATCAGATATGGAACATAAGGTAAGATATACAGACAGGCTCGCCAAGTACATTCTTGCTGCAGCAGGAATATCCGCAATATTTGCGATATGTTGGTTTTTCAGAAGCGTACTGGCCTATATCCTGCTAGCGGTAGTGGTCTCCCTGATAGCAAAGCCTGTCATGGTGCTCATGCAGAAGATACAGATCAAGGGCAGGAAGGCCCCCGACTGGTTTCTTGCCGCATTCTCCATCATAATCGTGCTGGGAGCACTTATTTCCATCCTGACGTCAGTGATTCCGATAATAAGCGGAATAGTCAAGGATATCTCTATGGTCAACATAGAGTCTGCCGCTAGAGGAATCGCTATCCCTCTAGCGGAATTCAACGAGTTCATGAGGAACAGTTTCCCGCAACTCGGGAATGACTTCAGGATCGAAATAACCCTTCTGAACGAACTTCAGAAGATGCTGGACGTGTCCATGTTCTCATCGGTACTAGGATCCGCAGCCTCTTTTGTGACCAGCATGGCCATCGGACTGTTCTCAGTCATATTCATAGGATTCTTCTTCATAAAGGATGACGGTCTTTTCACACAGATAGTATGTGCCTTGGTCCCTGACAGGCACGAGAAGACTACAGAAAAAGCGATTTCCGACATAGGATATCTGCTCTCCCGATACTTCATAGGAGTAATTCTTGAAATGATCGGAGTTGCACTCATTAACTTCCTTGGTCTTGCATTCATAGCCAGACTGGGATTCCACGCATCGATAGGCATCGCCGTCCTCACCGGAATATTGAATGTAATCCCGTACGTCGGTCCATTCCTGGGCATCATTCTGGGAACTACGCTCAGCATTCTTCTGAAATACACAAGCCTGTCCCCTATCGGTCTCGATGTCAACTTCTGGATATTCACGGCAATACTGATTGCAATCCTCTGTTTCACCCAACTTGTGGATAATTTCGTATATCAGCCGCTCATATATTCTACCAGCATCAAGTCAAAGCCTCTGGAAATATTCATTGTCCTTCTGATTGTGGGACATATAGGAGGTCCCCTGTCCCTGATCGTGGCGATTCCATGCTACACAGTGGTCAGAGTCATCGCATTCCGATTCTTCGGACACATCAAGGCCATAAGCAGACTCATACCATCAGAAAAACTTATAACAGACGAATAACAGATATGAAACAAATTCTTACCTCCCTGATTTTGATTATTGCAGTCTCCATAGGAGCATCTGCACAGAACACCTATCTGGAGCCTGACGGCACATACATTTATGAACAAAGAGATACATGTGACCTTTTCATGGATGTGTATAATCCTGCAAAGGGAAGTAAGACGACCTTCATGGGAGTTCAGAAACCGACAGTAGTATTCATGTTCGGAGGCGGATTCATCCAAGGCAGACGAGATGACGAGAGTTATAACTCGTGGTTCAGGATGCTGACAGAGAACGGATACAGAGTCATCTCGATAGACTACAGACTTGGACTCAAGGGATCTTCAAAAGTAGGAATCGCCCAGGTCAATGTTCTGGACAAAGCCATCCACATGGCTGTCGAGGATCTTTTCAGCGCGACAAACTTCATGATAGAGAATGCTGACCAGTTAGGCATAGAAACCGACAATATAGTCATCAGCGGCTCATCTGCAGGAGCCATCAGCGTGATGCAGGCCGAATATGAAATAGCGAACAGGACCTCATGGGCTTCAGTTCTTCCCGAAGGGTTCAACTATGCAGGAGTGATGTCATTCTCCGGAGCAATCCTTTCAAGAAAGGGACCTGTCAAATATGCGACAACCCCATGTCCTACTCTCATGTTGCACGGAACAGCAGACAAACTCGTCCCTTACAAACAGATCGCTTTCTTTAATCTCGGCTTCTACGGAGGTGGTAAACTTGTAAAGAGATTCCAGAAATATGGATACGACTACAACATGTACCATTTCATGGATTACGGTCACGAAATCGCCGGTTCGATGTATTCGACTCTTGACCTGCAGATAGACTTTCTCGAAAAGAACGTAATGCAGGGTAAGAAAAGAATCATCGAGGCCTGGATTTCAGACCCCGATGTATGGAAAGGTGCCGGCCCGCAGTCCCGCAAGGAACTTTACGGTAAGTAATCCCTACTCGGCGAGTTTATCGAGGCAGAGTTCGATGAGTTTACGGACCTGCGGCTTGTAGTCTGGATTGGAGGCCTTGTGGTGGCGGTGGGCTATGATGCAGCAGACTGTTCCTGCATTGTGTCCCAGATGGGCGGCAATACCTGCAATGGCAGAACCTTCCATCTCGAAGTTGGTCACCTTAAGGTCACCGAAGCGGAAACTTTCGAACGTATCAAGCATGTCAGGCATTGCAAGAGGCATGCGGGGAACACGGCCTTGAGGTCCATAAAAGCCTGAAGCGGCGATGGTCATGCCCGGATATGTACAGTCACGGAATTTCTCGCTCATCTTTTCCCCGGCCTTCACAAAATATGGATCCGGAAGATGTGAGTTCCAGCCTGTATGCTTCTTGAATGCATCCTCAATCTCCGGCATCGCTATCTTTTCACGGTCTGCATACCAGTTCAGAAGGCCGTCGCAACCTACAGAAATATGAGAGAACACATAGCCTCCCAGAGGAATATCCGGCTGTATTGCGCCCGATGTTCCGATGCGGAGAATATTCAATGTACGATGCTCAGGCTTGATTTCACGAGTATCGAAATCAATATTAGCCAAAGCATCCAATTCATTCATCACTATATCGATATTGTCTGTTCCGATACCTGTGGAAAGTGCAGTCATACGCACCCCCTTGTACTTACCGGTAACGGAAACAAACTCTCGTGAAGCATGCCTGAATTCCTTCTCTTCAAAGTATTCCGCAATCATGTCCACACGACCAGGATCTCCGACAAGAATCACATTGTCTGCTAGTTCCTCGGGACGGAGATGGAGATGAAACACCGATCCGTCACCGTTGATTATAAGTTCTGATTCAGCGATACGCATAATGGTCATTTTTAAGATCAATCCCTCAAATTTAGTTTTTTCCTGCGAAAATTCCTATTTTTGTGCCGAAAGACCAACAAGAAACAATTATGTGGCAAAGAATTCAGACATTATACCTGGGCATTTCCACAGCCCTCATATTCTCAATGTTCTTCTGCACCTTCGCAACCATAGTAGGTCCTGAAGGTGCTGACGTGACCATCGCATACAGAGAGAAACTCCCGTACCTGACCCTTATGGTCATGCTGATAACCGCACACATAGCAGCCACAGCAAGTTTCAAGGCATTCTTCCTTCAGGCAAGAGTAAGCATGATTGCAGGCCTGCTCGCGTTCGGATTCCAGATATGGATAGGCATCGACATCCTAAGAAACATCAGCGACATGTCGTTCTCGCTCACAGCACTCTTCCCTCTTGTAGCAGGAGTCCTCGACTTCATGGCGGCAAAACGTTCTCTTGTAGACGAAATGACAATACAGACCGTCAAGAAAGTCAGAAAATCCCGCAGAAAGAAATAGGTTCCTCTTTCTATTTTCTATACAAGAGCAAACGACAGAGAACCTCTGCAACAGAGTTTACCGTCCACACGTAGTTCCGCCTCGCAGAAAAACATGTTAGCACGTTTTCCGTTTAGTCTTGCGGTAATCTCACACTGGTCACCAGGTCTGACAGGATGCTTGAAACGTACATTATCGATACCGCTGTACAAGGTGGTCTTTCCGACAATCTCGTCCTTAACCAGCATTGCACAACTCTGAGCCATTATCTCGCATTGGATTACTCCCGGCACCAAGGGGTTTCCAGGGAAATGTCCTCTGCAGAAGAATTCATCTTCACGGATACGGTATCTTGCATGAGCAACTCCGTCCGAATCTATATCAATCTCGTCAACAAGGAGCATAGGTTCCCTATGAGGCAGAAACTGCTTCAATTCTTCTCTATCCATAATGATCTGATTTTAAAGCGTCAGTCCTGATATTTTCTGAATGCAAGACATCCGTTATGTCCGCCGAATCCCAAAGAATCAGAGATGGCGATAGTCAGAGGAGACTCGACAGGTACATTCGGAGTATAGTCGAGGTCGCACTCAGGTTCTATCTCATCCAGATTTATAGTAGGTGGCACAATTCCGTTCTTAAGCGCAAGCACAGTAGCGACAGCCTCTGCAGCACCTGCTGCACCAAGAAGATGGCCGATAGATCCCTTTATAGAACTTACATGAGCCTTATAGGCATCTTCTCCAAGGGCAAGTTTGAATGCAGCGGTTTCCGCCACATCATTCAATGCTGTTCCAGTGCCATGTGCATTTATATACAGTACATCGTCTGATGTGTATCCAGCCTCGTCCAGAGCCTGTCTGATGGCAGCAGCCTGAGTCGTTCCGTCCGGACGCGGAGCAGTCACATGATGGGCGTCGCACGTATTTCCATATCCGCAGATTTCAGCGATTATATCTGCTCCACGAGCCAATGCATGTTCATATTCTTCGAGTACAAGCATCGCTGCACCCTCGGCCATGACAAAACCTCCTCTGTTCTTATTGAACGGAAGTGAAGCATATCCGGGATCTTCCGCACGGGACAAAGCCTTAGCATTGGCAAAACCGGCAACTGCCAAGGAATTTATGGCGGCTTCCGTTCCACCTGCTATGATCACATCAGCATAACCATGCTTTATGGCACGATATGCCTCGCCTATTGCATGAGTGGATGTCGCACATGCCGTCACAACAGGGAGACAAGGGCCGCATGCATTGTTTCGGATAGCGATATTTCCGGCGGCGATATTGGATATCATCGTTGGAATCAGCAGAGGGGAAACCCACTTTGGACCTTCTGTCAGAATCTTTTCAGTCTCACGCACCTGGGTGGTGAAGCCTCCGATTCCTGAGCCCACATATACACCATAACGGGAAGGATCGACATTTCCTCCTTCAGAGGAATCAAGGCCGGCTTCACGTACCGCCTGCCATGCGGCAGCAACTGCAAATATTGTAAATCTGTCCTGTTTTCTTGCAAAAGGGGATTCAATCTCATAATCTGCAGGATTGAAATCCTTCACCTCACCGGCAATCTTCACCGGAAGGTCATCTGTAGGGATGGAAGTAATGAAATCGATGCCGCAGACTCCATCCAAAAGATTCTTCCAATATGTCTGAACATCATTTCCGACAGGAGTTATCACTCCCGTCCCCGTAACAACTACTCTCTTGTTCATAAATAGGTTTCAGTTAAAGTATCGTCATTCGTATCTTGAAGCAACCTCCTTGATCACCTTCTCCGCTCCAAGAATAAGATCTTCCACTATCGTCTTTGCAGGCTCAATACACCTTACCATACCGGCACATTCACCCGCCATGTAACTTCCGTTACGGTCACCATCCTGCACAGCCTTGCGCAGGGCACCGCTTCCGAAGGCCAGAATATCTTCCTGCGATGCATCGGGATCCGCTTCCATTCGTGCAAATGTCTTGGAGAACGGAGTCTTCAGCGAACGTACCGGATGTCCGAGGGACTTTCCCGTAACGATCGTCGATATGTCTGTAGCCTTCAATATCTTTTCCTTGTATTCCGGATGAACATTACATTCTTCCGCAGCCAGGAAACGAGTTCCCACCTGTACTGCATCTGCACCCAACATGAAGGCTGCCGCAGCCCCGCGACCGTCACATATTCCTCCGGCTGCTACCACCGGTATCACCACCGCATCAACAACCTGAGGCACAAGAGGCATGGTATGCAGTTCTCCCACATGACCGCCTGATTCTGCTCCTTCCGCAACAACAGCATCAGCGCCGGCAGCCTGCATCTTCAGAGCAAGAGCAACTGAAGCGACTACAGGTATGACCTTTATCCCTGCTTCTTTCCATAGTTCCATATATTGAGCGGGCGATCCTGCCCCTGTAGTAACGACCTTCACTCCTTCCTCCACAATCAGACGAGCAATCTCTCCTGCATTCGGAGCCTGAAGCATTATATTGACGCCAAAAGGCTTGTCAGTCAGTTCTCTGCACTTGCGTATCTCAGCACGTACAGCCTCCGCACCTGCATTTATAGAAGATATAAGTCCCAATCCTCCTGCATTTGAAACGGCAGATGCAAGTGAGGCATCAGCCACCCAAGCCATTCCGCCTTGAAACACAGGATACTTTATCCCGAGCATGTCACAAATTCTGCTCTTTATCATAATCATTCTTTTTATGAATATACAAATTTAATAACTTTTTTAGAAATAGTAATATATTTTACCATTCGAAGACAACGGCTCCTGAGACAAAACCCGCCCCAAAAGCACTCATCGCAACGAGTTCTCCCCTCTTGAATCTCCCACTACGCCTGCACTCGTCCAGAAGTATCGGACAACTCGAACTGGACGAATTGCCATGATCAGCAATATTGGTCGGAAACTTTTCCGCCGGCTGCTCCAGATAGTCCTGAATGGCTGATATTATACGTATATTAGCCTGATGCAGAAGATAATGACTTACTTCATCAGCATTGATACCGGAATCTTTCAGAGCCCGGGAAATATCTGAAGATGCCGCTTTTACAGCAAACTTGAACACATCCTGACCTTTCATCTGAAGAGGCACATCCTGTTCCTCTTTAGTAACATATGGGGTCGGACAAAGAAGTCTGTACTGCCACAGTTTATCAGTGGCACTCGCAGCGGAGAGTTTTATACTCTTTATATTATCGCCCGGCCCCAGAACCGCAGCCCCGGCACCATCACCGAAAAGCACACATGTCCTCCTGTCGCTCCAGTCAGTCATGCGCGTAGGCTCCTCAGCGCATACTATCAGCACATTATCCGCACGACCGGCCTTATAAAAAGACTCAGCGATTTCAAGGGCATGTATGAATCCTGCGCAGGCACAGTTGATGTCCATACACGGACACGAGGCTCCGATTGCACCCTGAATGATACAACTGAGTTGAGGGGTGACATATTCGTTCACCACATTGGAACATATTATGAAATCCAGTTCATCTGCACAGAGGGATGCATTTTCAAGAGCCTTTATAGAAGCCTCTATCGCAAGGTCCTCGAGTCTCTCGTCAGAAATTACATGACGGCTCTTCACACCGGTCCTTGTAGAGATCCATTCATCACTGGTATCCAGAAAAGCCGAAAGCATCTCATTTGTAACAATCTTCTTGGGAAGGGCACTTCCCGTTCCAATAATCTTCATTGCAAAATGATTTAATTCACGGACAAAATTATCCGGACCGGAAGTCTTATGAAAACTATTGTGGTCAGGCATCCGAGCATTTGGCAAAACCGGCAACACAGATAAACATCAGTGGTATTTTTTTGTTATTTGGGGTAAATTTTTCTACATTTGCCATAATGAAAACTAAAACCTGAAGATGATTCTTGACGAAAAACTCCCTAAATATCTTCTTGGGAAATACCAACTCATCGGCACAGTGACCTTTTCCGTGCTCTTTGCTGTAGTATTCCTCAATATATATATACCTTTCTCTGATACAGCATGGTTCGGACTCGGAAACTCTGTGATGTTCATGCACACAGTAGTGTTCATAGCGGTCTCCATCCTCATACTCATATGCAGCAGAATGCTGATGTACAAATCCAGAAGCATCTATGAAATGACATACATCTCATACATCATCTGGTGCATTCTGGAAATCTTGACCATCTGCGGACTATATACCTGGTTCACGGCAGACATAGTCCAAGAAATTGACAAATGGAGTATCTTTGCAAAAGCATTGCGTAATGGTTCCATTGCCCTTGGACTTCCCTATCTGATATCAGGAATGTACTTTGCCATCATAGACAAGAACAACACGATAAGGCTCATGAACTATGAGAACGTCGTGACTGATGAACCGGCAAAACCTGAATCCCAGAAACAGAAGATAACACTTTTCGACAACAGCGGGGCCCTTAAACTTTCCATCAATCCGGAAAACCTGTATTATATCGAATCCGATGACAATTATATCAAGGTCTGGTATACTGACAGCAAGGGAGAACTTAAGCAATATATCTTAAGATGCCGCCTTAAAACAGTAGAAGAGGACTTCAAAGGAAGCCCTCTTGTACGATGTCATAGAAAATACATTGTAAATTTAAGCAAGGTCAGCATGCTTCGCAAGGAAAGCGACGGCTATGTCCTGGACCTTGAAAACGAAGCAATTCCGCCTATTTCTGTAACAAAGACATACACAGACGCTGTCTTAAGTCACTTTACAGACCAGTCACCGCTTCTGGAACCGATGGAAGACTAGTCCTCCACTGAAGCGACCGGTATTGAATCTACGCGTTCGAACTTCTGAACAAAGGTCTCGTCATCCTTGGCAACCCACACCATCTGAGTGGTAGTCAGACTCGAAATCACATAACGATGAGCCCAGTCACCACTGTCGTGGTCATAATTACCGCGTATTACGGCACCTAATTCAACATCCATATCAATAAAATACGAACCTGTGACCACATGAGGAACATTTGAGAAACTGTCAAGGTTCTGATACATAGTATATGTCTTCCCGTTTCTCACGATGTCAAGATACACATATGTACCTTCTGTCAGAGCAGATTCATTCCACTCGACAAGTTCCCATTGGCCGGAAATGTTGTTGGCATTCACCTCCAATTGCGGTTCTTCCTGTTCCGTAATCTCAGCCTTATCACAGGATACACTTACAAAGGCCAGCGAAGCCAGAAGAGGAAAGATTGTTTTTTTTAGGATATTCATATTGTTGTTCTTTATTATTCTATTCTTATGTTTATTGTGGACTTGCTCGGAGGCACTCCCAAATTCTTCAATATCAGAGAAACGTGATCTTTAGTCTCTCCTAAGGAAGGATCGTACGAAATCACCATCTCCCCTTCCTGTCCGGATTCAATCACTGCCGGTCTCGTATGGAAACTTATACTTCCGGGAAGAAACATCTCTTCACATTCCAGTTTCAGACCTCGGCCGCTCAGATTCACAAAATTAAGTACTTCAACTCCTTTTTCAGTACGACTAAAGGAAACATCCCTGCTTCGAAGTGCGATTGCCCCCATCTTGACCTGATATAGTCTCGAAAGATCTGAACTGGATTCAACTTCAACAGTCAGTCTCAAGACAGCAGCAGGCTCGTCTCCTGGCTGCGTATAGACAAAGACCTTGTGGTCAAAACTTCCAAGATGTCCCTTCGGATCATAGCGGAGAATAACAGATGCCGTTTCCCCGGGATTGAGGGTTCCCTTCCCTAAAGTTGCAGACACACACGAGCAAGTAGTCTGCAGCCTGTGGACTCTTATTACCTCTGACCCGACGTTTCTCATCTCTACAGTGAAAATCTCAGGAGAATCATCTTCTTTCATCGGTTTCGCTGCTATGTGCTTTGTATTGAAAGACAACGAAGACGAATCCTTTGAAAGACCAGGAGAGGCAACAGCCTCCAACTTATCTCTGGGAATTATCCTTATCTGGGCATGGGCTGTCAATGCAGACAAACCCATAAGCCCGGATAATAATATAAGTCTCAGAGATTTCATATCTTAAAGCCAACCGTTACCGCTTGCTGTCGAGCGTACAGTTATGATAAAGTTGAAAGATTCACCACCAGAAGACTTCACGACAGCCTTTGTCTGACCAGGCTTAAGTCCTGAGAACTTCAGGTTCTTGCCATCCGCTGCACATGAAGCGACAGAGTTGTCCTCGATCTCCACAGAATAAGTCTGATTCTCACCACCCTTGAAATACATCACAGGAGCCAAGGTTACAGAACCTCCGACTGCAACATATACATTAGGGAAGGTCATATCCACTCCTGCTCCGCCAATGGCCTGAAGGAAAGCATATGCATCAACCTGTCCATTACCCATCTGGCCTTTGTAATTCTTAAGGTCCATTGCTGAAAGATGGACTTCAGAGAGATCGGTAACGAACTTATAATACTGTTTAGGCGTATTCATATCCCAATACGCTTCGATAGGACGGGCCGTATTGTAAAGGAGTTCCTTCACATCCTCAGCCTTTACATGCTTGCGAAGGTTTGCAGCATATGAAAGGCCCAAAGCGACAACACCGGAAACATGAGGACATGCCATCGAAGTTCCTTCCATATATCCGTAACCTGCAAGTTCACCTGCAGAACCTGTCACATTATAAGGAAGTGTAGATAGCACACATCCGAGAGAGCCTTTGTTAGGGCCTTCACCATATTCGTAGTAATAATCCTGATCACCGCCCGGAGCACTTATGGTCGTTCCTTTTCCGTAATTCGTATAAACTGCCGGAGTGTAGTCACCTGCTGTGGCAGCAACAGAAATGAATTCCGGATATGCAGCAGGATAACTGGCTGCCGGAGCATACTCATTTCCTGCAGCAAAGACCACAATACCTCCATCTATCACTCCATCTGGAGAGCCAGCATTGTGTACAAAATAATCCAGAGCCTTGAATTCCAAAACATTAGACTGCTTCCACTGATCGTCATCAGAGAACTGAGGCTGCCAATCATAAGGATTTGCCGCACCTGAAATATATCCCCAACTGCACTGAAGTATCACCGCGCCATTGTCAGCAGCATATTTGATAGCACGTACCTCATCCAATACAGTACCTGCAAGGGCTCCTGAAAATATCTGACACGACATGATCTTTACTCCAGGACTATCCGGAGTACCTCCTGCGATTGAACTGATTCCGATATTATTGTCGTTAGTCGCCGCAATCACGCCTGCTACGTGAGTACCGTGACCGGTATCATATCTTCCGTTTGTTGCAATGATTCCGTTTCCGGCTGCAAAGTTGTAACCATAGTAGTCTCCCTCATAACCATTGCCGTCATTGTCTTCAGTAGAACGCCAGATCTCGCCTTCATTGATCCACATGCTTCCTTTAAGATCAGGATGTGAGAAATCCACACCTTCGTCAAGTACAGCAACGATCACCGAAGGATTACCGGTACATAGATCCCATGCCTTCTCGACATTTACATCAGCCCCGGCAACAAACTTGGTTTCAGCAAGGTCTCCATTATTGACCATATGCCACTGAAGACCTAGATGAGGGTCATTGAACTTTGCTGACTTTGCTGATGCAGACATCTGGCTGAGTTCAGAAGCGGTCAATGGCATTACCTTGGTATCAGATGCTCTCTTAAGAGTACGGTTGAATTCAACTCTGCTGACTTCACCCAATTTGGCAAGGTCTGAAGCAACCTTCTCCACGGGATGTTCGTCAGAGAAGCGGACCACATACCAAAGATGAAGTCCTTCCTCACGCATCTTTGCCTCGGAACGCTTGTCCACAGGGAAAACCCTTTCGATCTGATATCCGTCCACAAGATCAAGAATCTCATCTACTGTAAGGACTCCTGACCTGCTGGCAGGCATCTCTCCAGATTTCGTGATAAGACCCGCTCTATCGAGAACTTCGCTTACGCTCTCATCAAAACGCACCAGAAGTTCACCGGACAAGACACCCTCAACTACCGGAGACACCTTCTGAGACTGGTCCACTCCGACGGTAAGGGGCTCCTTCACATCACAGGAAGATAGTCCTGCTACAAGAGCAATTATCGAAAATATAGTGATATATCTGTTCTTCATATTCATTACTCCTCTGATTTAAGATTTGCAGGATTATATTTCTTTTTCTTGTAATGCTCGTAATAGTAATCCAGATTTGCCGGTTCATTCTCAAATCCGGCAGAAAGACCATATGATGTCTTACCCTCCTGCAGGAATATGAGAGATGTAGGATACCAAAGGTCCAGTTTCGGATGATAGAGCAACCAGTCAGGAAGTTCTCCGTGGAGACGATTGAGGTTGATTGCAAAGAGATCCGTCTCAGGAAGTACCTTAGGTAGGCCTACGAGAACTGATGGCAATGTATCGCACGCATTGACTTCCTCTTCGGTCCACTTCGGGAATGACGGATCATTCATCAGATCAGGTATTATGCCCTCTATATAGTTTACAGAGAGTCTCAGAGTATCAAGTTCATCCCACATAAGAAGTCTTTTAGGGAATGACTTGTTACCTTCAGCATCCACATCAACCTCATCAAACAAGCCACAGAAGTCGGTCTTATTGGTGTTGCTGAGGTCATATATGGTATTACGTACACATGAATTCATGATCAGTGCAGTAAGTTTCGGAAAGTTCTCCGGACTAAGGACTTCAGGAACTGTCTGGAAGTTATTGCTGCTTATGTCAAGGTACTCCAGATTCTTGAGGTTCTTGAATGATTCCGGAAGAGTAGATATTCCGTATGCACCTATGGTAAGTTTGCGAAGATTCTCAAGTTCACAGATATGTTCACCCGGATCGATATTCAGAAGGAAGGTATTCGTATTTCCAAAGAAATAGAGTTCCTCTGCAGCGGTAAGATACTTCACCTGGAAAGGCAGACCTTCCTTTGTGGCGAACATGACGAATTCCGCCCTCTTCACACGGCCCTTGTTCTCTCCAGACTGCCATACCTCTACGCCTTCCCAGAACTCCATCCTCTCGGAAGTATCGAGTTCGTTCCAGCATCCGAGAGCCTGATGGATGGCAATGATTGCAAGTGAATCGCCCTTAACGCCCACTTCTATCGTTTCTGCGGGTTTCTGACGTATAGTCAGGTCATGCTTCACAGCAGGTACTGTCTCAGAATTGACAGGAGTAAATTTAACAATGGCATCTCTCTGCTCCGGAATGTAATTAACCCCCCATTCAAAGGACACCGGCACCTGACGAGGTCTGGCACCTCTGTCAAAATTGAATTCCGGTTCCTTATAAGACAACCATCCTTCTGCTCCCTCAGGAAGTTCAACCTTGAAAGGAACATTTGTCTTCACATTCACCTTAAACTTACGGTCTGCAAGAGCAGCGTAATTTTCAATGTTGATTTCCGGTTCATCCAGAGTGATCTGATATGCAAATCCTTCCTGCTGTACAGTAAAATCCTTTCTATCATTAGTCACCTGGTTCTCGATCCTCACAACAGCCTTACGAGAGTCCGCAGTAAGAGCAGAATCAATGATGATACGGCACTCAACAGATCCGATTCCGTTTGCAGGAGAAACAGTAATCCACGGTTCCTGGACAGTTGCAATCCAGTTATCATCCGAACTGATGCTTATGACCTTGACACCTCCCTCCGGGCCGATCTCAATCTGGTCAGTATCTACGGCAAATTCAATCGACTCTTCCTGTCTACATGCAAGCACCGAAGTCAATGCAGCGCAAAGAAGCGCAATTCTATATATCGTATTTTTCATAATCATATATCCTCCATCATTAGTCAAGCATTGCTTCGCATCCTCGGATATCCTGAGTCTTGTCATAAAGCAGGAAGTATGTACCATTCATCCAGTTGTAACAGATGTCAGACGCATCGAAGACTATATTAGGGTTATCACTGATATCCAGATAATATATCAGATATGAAATGGTATCTTCTATCTTGCCCAGATCGTTGGAACCGATATAGAGAGCACGAAGGCCAGTATGATTATATACACCCTGAGGCCACTCCTTCAGACAACGCTCTCCTTTCTCATCTCTCTGTCCCCTGATCGCCATCATCGTCAAGGATGCACAGTCAAAAGGCTCGAACGGGAATTCAGAGAAACGGTTGTATGAAAGGTCTATACCATAGAAATATGGCATATTAGCCGCATGGAATTCGTATGGAAGGTCTGTGAGATGGTTATAAGAGAGGTCCAGTGACATAAGATACTTGGAGTTCTCTCCTGAGAAGGATCCTTCCGGAATCTCCTTGATACCACATCCACGAAGGATGATATAGTCGACCTTAGACTTTGTATCTGAAAGACACTTAGGATACTTGCCCATCTTAGGGTTGTTGGCAAGAGAGAGCGTCTGTACATAGATTCCTTGGTATGTACCATCCTCTTCACCTTCGAAACCGTCGATATCATTATATGAGAAGTCGATTGATGCGATTCCATAAACGGCATTCGCGTCAAATATGTTCGGCACCTTCTTAAGTTTGTTATATGTACAAGAGAATGTCTCCACGTCCTCGATTCGGAAGAACAGTTTCTTTCCGTCCTCACTGACATAGTGAGGGAACTCCGTGATCTGGTTGTTATCAAGATAAAGTTGGCCAAAAGAGATATCCGGATATGCAGACTCGATCTTTGTTATCTTGTTGCTGGCAACACTGAGCAGTCCCAACTTCTTCATTTCGTTGATTTCCTTCGGAAGGAGAGTCAGACTGCACTCATTCATATAAAGAATCTGGATAGATTCTCCTGCAGGGCCGGATGCAAGAGCGCGAAGTCCCTCATCTACATCTGTCCACTGCGGATTGGCAGAGAGGTTGACGGATGTAAGATTCGGCATCTGGGCGATGACAGTCGGAAACTTCGTCATCTTACGACAGTTATAGATCTCGAAATCCGTCACAGCAGTAAGTTCGGCCATAGATGCCGGAAGAGTCTCTACGTCACCGTTGGCAATAAAGAAAACCTCGAGTTTCTTAAGGTTACCGATGGATTCAGGAATACTCTTAAGACCGTTGGTCGCGACGCCAGGAAGGATATCTTCCATTGGCTTGATCTTCATATCTCCAGTCTTCCTGTCGATGATCTGGTCCTCTGTCATTGTCTGATAGAGAGAAATCTCAGGAATAGAGATGCCATGCTCCATCAGTCCTCGCGCAACCGGCTCCGAGAACTGTGTCAGAGTATGGGTACGACGAAGATATTCCTTATGTCTTTCCATTCTGTTGGAAGCACTGACACCAAACTCAACAGTCGGGTCATTATCAAGTCGATTTCCTTCGTTGTGATTTCCAAGATAAAGTTCCACAAGTTCGGTAAGTTGGCCGATAGCATCCGGCAAATGACCATTGATTCCAAAACCAGCGAGGGATATCAGGGCTACACGACCATTATCATGCAATTTCACACCCGGCTGTGCACCCCAAAGGTCCACATCCTTGTTGAAGTCCCAGTTCGATCCTACAGTCCACTCATCTCCCCTATAATACCAGTTCTCGCCATCCAGGGCCTCCCAGATCTGTTTCAGAGCATAATAGTCTTTGATATATTCAGCAGACTCATGCAGGGTCACAGGAACTTCAGCCTCTGTTATCTTGTTATCAGAGATAACGAATGAAACATCTAATTTATCATTGTTTTCAAGAAGCGTCTTTCCTTCATCATACAGTTGATATGAAATGATCTTATATTCACCTGCCTTGAGAGATATCAGACTGTCGCATTTAATGGAAGATGTCTGGTATCCGTCTTCAATACCATCGTCAGTAAAATGGATATTGAAATCTGCCGGAAGCATTAAGATTGTCTCCGGAGCCAGATTTCCCTGACGGACCACTACTGTCGCATAACTTATCTCATCAAAAGTATATTCCCTTGATTCAGACTTGACCTCCGGACCCTGGCTAAAATCAGACATATCCTTCACCAGGCTGAACCTCACCTTTCCTCTTTCCGCTGTGTCTGCAAGAAGATCATGTACACTCAAGCCGCCGGCAACAACTTCAAAAGAAGCCATCTCAGCAGAAGGCACATCTTCATAAATAGGCTGATCTTCAGCATCGTACAATGTAAACAAGGCTATCTCATAAGTTCCTGCAAGAAGTTTGAGTTTATCACTTCTCAAACCATACTCTGCAGATTCCTTGTCCGTATTGTTCATAACAAGAGTCTGAGCAAGAAGGGTCTCCCCATATCTCAACGTAACCATAATCTTGGTCACATCATTAAGATATTCAAGTTCAGATACCATGGCCTTTGACGGCACATACGAGGCTTCCTTATATAACTTGAACTGCACATAGCCATAATCCTGATCACGATAATCCGGCTCCTGGATTTCTGTACAACAGACAGCGAGCAACAGACCTAATATTATGAACAGGAAAGACTTTACTTTATCATTAAATCTATACATATATCAATATATCAATTATTCAAGAAAAAGATAAATAGCAAGGAATGGGTTAGAAACTGCCATACTGGTATGGAACTTTACCATAGGAGTATCCTTTGCGGTATCTGGAATAGCAGTCATTGATATTTTGGCAGAAGTCTTCTCTGCGGTTAAACCTTGGGATTCACTATATGCTTCATCATTAACAGTGATATACGGTGCTAACGCAAAAGGCATCTGATAATAAGTATATGAATCCTTTACATCAATATCAACCGGAATGTCAGGACCTGGCAACACCAACTTAAGAATAACCGCTCCATTACTGATTTCTTCCCTGGAGTTGTCATAAATTGGTCCTGCTACATACTGATACATCTTTGCTCCAGCAAGCGCTGCTGCCTCTGGATCGGCAAAGTATGAATTATTCACAAAATACTTGTTTCCACCCTCATCTGTGATATAGTCCTCATCATCTCCTACCGGAGGAGTAATAATTTCGTCATCTTCAACACGATATGGAGACACGCATTTTACAATTGCCAGTACCTTACGTTCTGCATCCTTGAAAACAACATATCCTGTCGAGGCAGTTTCTGGTAACTCCTGACCATCATACATTTTAAACGCACCAAATGTATAAGTCTCATTACCAGTGAACTGCAGCCAAAAATCTTCCTTTGAAGACATGTCTACATAATCCCCAGAATAGACCTTATATGAATCATATGCTACAGCAAGATTCATCCATACTTTTGAATACTCGACCTCATAAACAAGACTATATACATGATCTGTCTCACCAAATATTTCAGTCAAAGCGTCCGAATCCGCTCCAGAAAGTTTATTAAATGTATATTCTGTACGATCTTCAGCCATAGAAACTTCCATATAATCAGCATATACAGATGAGAATTGGTAAACCGGCACAGCGTACTTGACATATGCCTCGTTTACTGTTGCATCAGAGTTAAAGAGGTCCTCAAGATCGTCTGACATGCTTGGAGATAAAAAGAATACCACAGCAGAACGTTCAGCATAACCTTCATTCTTTTCAACTTCAAAAGTGATTTCTCTCTCCTGAAGCACATCAGCAGTACCCGACATGTCATATTTGGACATATTTACCACAAACCAATCCGGATTAGACCCCACAACTCCACCTGTAGTTTCAACGGCAAATACCTTAACGTCTTTACTTCCATATATATTAGCCGCAACATCCATATCTTCATAGCCTGTTGTCGTCTTTATCCACCCTTCAGCATTATATTCCAAAGATGTCAGACTCATATCTATACCATATGTCATGATATCCTTACATCCCGGTATATTAACAATCAACTCATGTAAAACAACATCATCAAAAATAAACTGAACCTTACCCTTTGTGTCTTCAAGAGGATATTTAGATGGTACACCTTTAAAAACAAGGTCAATCTCACCAACTGTCTTTTCCGGAAGTTCTGCTTCAAGCCAATCAGGTGTCTTTATAGTCCAGTTACACTTCGCAGAAATCCTTACAGGCATCCTGAAGTCAGATCCTAGCCATGCCAACGAAAATTCTGAAACAGACTCCTCTGACCAGACATATCCGTCTTCACCATACTCAAATTCACCCTCTGACATTTTTGCTGTATATGCCTCAACACCTTTACAAGATGGTATCGTTACAGCAAATTTTTTCAGGACCTCCTCTCCAGACTTGAATTCAACCTCACCTGAGGCACCTTCCAAGGATATTCCAGTGAAGATAAGTTCCACCACGCCTGTTGTCTTCTCCGGTTTCTCCACAGTCAACCACTCAGGAACATTGATATCCCATTCGCAGTTCGCATCCACTCTCACAGGAAGTCTGAAATCACCGTCAATAGCATTCCAGACCAAAGAAGCAGAAGTAAATTCCTCTGTACCATAGACATATGATTCACCATCTTCTCCTAACAACAACGAACCATCCGAATCAACTTCAGCAGAATAGACAGCCAATGTCCTATTTTTCGCAGGACGCATATATTTGGCAATCACCTTAGATTCGCCATTCATAGTCATAGTGACGTCACATGAACGGTTATTATCGAATTCTTCTTCATCAGAAACGCCGATTTTAACTGTTACAGGAGAGTCCGATGCTTCTCCAGAAAGTTTATCAACCTTAAAAGAATCATCAAACAGCCAAAAATACTTATATGTCTCAGAAGGTACGGTCAACTCCCATTTATAATTGGGAGTGAATGTCAGAGTAAGGGTACTTCCTGGCAGCACTTCATAATTTTCCACCAATGCCGGAAAATTAGCAGTTGCAGGTTCTTCCGGATCTTCCGGGTCTGCTGGATCCGTAAGCGGATCATTACATGAGTTCAAACTCAGCATCACCAATGCAGTAGACAATACTACCGCCATTCTGAATATATCTTTAAGTTTCATAATCATAGTTTTTTCCGTTACATACCTTCTTCTCTCTTGAGGCGCTCGGCTTCTTCGTCACTGACCCATTCCATAATGTTGTAGAAATGACCGACTGTTCCTACCGGTTCTCCGAGATTCTCAACATACATCTCTGACCAGAAGTAGAGATAATTTCCACACGGATAGTATATGGAATCATAGTACTGACTTGCTCTTACCAGAATCTTGTCATCTCCGTGGGTCTGTCCGAAGAAGGATCCCTCGTCGCTTGCCACCTGATTCTCATCCATCGTAACAAAAGGAGTCATCGGATCATCTGTCTGGAATCTCATGGTCACATCATAGCCGTCGTTGAGCCAGTTTCTGCAGATGATGGTATTTTCTTCCGTAGGATGCTTCTCAGTATAGATGAGGCGCTGATACCTTCCTGTAATGCTGTACTGATAAAGGAACATGGATGTCAGCATGCAGTATCCTGTGAAGTTATTGATATCGAACGGACAACTCTTCATGAGAACTGCCTTGGTATCTCTTCCGTAAAGAGGCCTCTCAAGATTGTCGTTCATCACCAGGCGCAACTGGAATCCAATGGAATCCGTAGCCTCCAGATTGTCATAATATCCATGAACCTGGACATCAGCACGGTTTTCTCCCGCCTTGATCGTCACTGTATTGGACTGCAGACGGAAATGATGGTTTTCTATAGCATTGTTTCCCTTATCAATGACCTCCACACCGAAAGTACGGTCGTAGTCACGTGTAACGGTGGAAACAATAGGAATACTGAACCACTCGACATCCTTCTGAACAGGATATGTCGCTATGGTATCAGCAAACATGACATACTCGGCATCGGAATATGTCACATATCTTTCATGACAGGAACCGGCAAGGTTCATAGCCATAAAAGCAAGTACAATATATTTCAAGATCTGCTTCATATATCTGTATCTTATTTTGATGCGTAACCTTTATTCTGGATAATCTCAGAACCTGGAGCCTCAATATCATTCTGAGGAATAGGCCATACGAAACGATAATCACCTGCCTCGATCTTTTTTGTGCTTCCTTCCGGCTGAGCCTGAGACTGATGTTCTCTCTCAAATCCCTTGTTCCAGCGTTTGAGGTCCTGAAGACGGAATCCTTCCATATAAAGTTCCTTCACCCTTTCGTCAGAAATAACTTCCTGCCAATTTGAAGCGGTAAGATTTGCAGCCTTTCCGTTTCTTGCCTGGTTCAATGCAGTAAGGTCCGCATTCGCGTTGCCATACTGGCCTTTCTCACAATAAGCCTCGGCACGGATCAGATACTGCTCGGCAAGACGCAAAGGCTTTGGTTTGCTGACATGATAGATTATATTGGCAATGAATGACTCGTTTCCGAAATACTTTGTAAGCAATGGGAATGTCAAGGCGTGGGCATATCCTGTCTGCAAAGTGGTGAAATATGCATCGTATCTCGCATCCGAGGCAGTATAAAGATCCAGAACCCACTGAGACGGAACATAATCCGGATAATAATATACGAAGTCATTGTTGTAATTGAGGAATACCTGACCCAATGCACCACCATATGAAGTAAGCGTATAATCGACAAGCCATATCACTTCTGTAGAGAGGTCGTTGGTCCACATGTAATCTACATATGTATAGGCCTTCTGGGTATTTGTGATAGGACTGATTCCTGTCGTATATACAGCAGAGGTAGAGAGCGCATATGCGTCATCCTCAATAAGTTTTGTTGCATATTCGATTGCAGTATCCCAATCCTGCATGTAAAGTGCAGTCCTTGCATGGATAGCATTTGCAGATGCATGAGTGAAGTATGGAGAACTATATCCATATTCCGCATCCTTGAGAAGTTCTTCTGCCTTTTCAAGATCCCGGATTACAAATTCATATGATTCCTTAAGAGTAGACCTCTTGAGAGGTTTCTGTCCGAAATATGTACTGTCTATCGCGACTCCTCCCTCTGCTTCAACAGCAGTCTCAGGAGTATATGCCTTGCAGAAGCACTTGATCAGTTCAGAATAAGCCATGGCGCGTGCACAATATACCTCTCCGGTATAATAGTCAAGGTAAGTGATGCTCTCATCATCAGTAAGGCTTTCCCTAAGACTACCGACCTGATCAAGATAGAAATTACATCGTCCGATCACAGCATAAAGACTTCCATAGACCGCCTCGATCTCAGAGTTGGTCGGACGGATATCCCACTGCCAAAGTGTACCATATGTATTGGAATTACCCTGTACAGCCTGAACCATATCCGCCTGTATATCAGGAAGAAGTGTAAGATATCCGCTATACAGTGCCTGACTCATCCATGCCGAATAGATACCCGTAAGCGTCTGTTCCGCATCATTGAATGTCTTCATGCCGTCAGATTCTGGAATGGCATCCCCAGGTATTTTCTCCAGACATGAAGTCATGCCGACGGCAACGGCAATCACCGCAACCGCCCTTAATAGTATATTATATGTATTCTTCATCATATTCCTTAGCATTAGAACATCAGGTCCAGACCAAATGTAAACTGGCGTGACATAGGATACTGTGCAGCGTAAAGGTTGCTTGTACCCTCTGGGTCAAGGCCGGAGAAATTAGTGAAAGTCAAAAGATTCTGAGCCTGGCCATATATTCTGAGGCCACGGATTACCCTGGTCTTCTTGAGAAGTTCCGACGGAAGGGTATATGAAAGCATCAGATTCTTAAGGCGCAGGAATGATGCGTCCTCAAGAAGACGGCTGTCAAACTCAGTGTATTCGCCATGACGTGGAATATCGGTGATGTCACCTGGCTGTTTCCATCTCTGAAGGAGTCTGCGTGACTGGTTGTATGATGCGAAACGACCGTTCGACTCATCAAAATATCGGTCATTGTTGATCATCCAACGATCACCCACCCAACTGAACTGGGCAGAAAGGCTGATTCCTTTCCATGCGAGGGTCGTACCAAAACCTCCCTGCCAAGGAGCATGATATGTCTTACCGATCAGAACCTTGTCATCATCACGGAGTTCATTGGTTATGTTTCCGTCCTTGTCATACCAGAGGGCATCTCCATTCGCAGGATTGACTCCGGCATAACGGTTGATGTAGAACTCTCCGAGAGGGTGACCCACAACAAGTTTAGTACTGGTGTTCGAACGTTCATACTCCTGTACTCCATTGTAGAGTTCCACCAGTTCGTTATGATTGTATCCGACATTGGCATTCAGATTCCACATGAAATCCCCCACCATCAGTACGGTTGCATTGAGGTTAAGTTCGGCACCGATATTCATCATTGCACCGACATTGTCCCACATATATCCGTATCCGTTGGACTGGGCATATGCAAGAGGCACCGACATCAACATGTCTGTGGTCTTCTTCGCATAGAGTTCGATGTCCGCATTAAGACGGCTCCAGAATCCGAAATGGAAACCGAGGTTGGTTGTCCATGTGTTCTCCCATGTAAGACTTTCATTTCCTGGCTGTACAGGTGCCACACCAGAATCTCCGGCATAATCGGCGCCTCCGGATATAAGGGCAAGATGTTCATAGTTAGGAATTTCAGAGTTACCGGAAGTTCCCGAACTGAACGAGATCTGACCATTGGTAAGCCATTCACGAGCCCCCGCCATGAAGTCCTCATTACGCATGTTCCACATGAATCCGACAGCACCGAAAAGACCCCATCTGTTGTTCCTTCCGAATCTTGATGATCCGTCCGTTCTGAGAGAGGCCTCTGCATAATATTTATCAGCAAAATTATACTCCGCACGTCCGAAGAAGGATACACGTGAATAATCGGAAGCAGACGCCGAATCCCATGTATTTGCCCTTGTTCCGGTGACAATATCAGTCAGTTTATCATTCGTCTGGCCTTTTGTACCTACGCTGAATCTCTCATAATGATAATCCTGCCATTCATGTCCGAGAAGGAAGTTGAAGTCGTGGATGTTATCTATATCAAAACGATAATTCAGGGTATTTGTCCACTGGAGGTTAAGTCCGTCAGTAGAACTCCTTGATGCAGAACCCTCTCCAAGATTCGGCTTATAACTAGGGAAAGACTGGCTGAAACCGGTAGAATGCGAAAAGTCCAGACCGAACTGAGTCTTGAAAGTAAGGTTCTTATATATATTGAACTCACCGAAGACTGTGGAAAAGACCTTATATTTCTTGAATGAGAGAGGATTGTTCTCAAGCCACTCCATCGGGTTCTGTCCCTGACCCTTCCATGAACCGTCATTTACAGATGCCAGCGATCCGTCAGCCTTATAAGGATTCCAATAAGGAAGCATGAAACGTGATGCGGAAATAGGAGTAACCAAAGCATATGCTCCCTCGTCAGCCTGCTGTATATCCTGATAATTGAACATGGTATTTGTTCCCATCTTCAACCAATCAGCCATCTGCTGCTCGAAATTGAATCGCATCGAGTAACGTGTAAACAAGGATCCCGGCGCTATACCATCCTGATCGAAGTATGCTCCTGAAAGATAATAGTTTGTAGTCTCTGTTGCACCTGAAACGGAAAGTTCATGACTCTGAAGCATTGCAGAATCATTGAATACAACATCCATCCAGTTTACATCAATCGTAGAAAGGTAATTATAGTTCTGACCGGAAGTCATGCCTATTTCCTTCTCATACTGGATACGCTCCTCTGTGTTCATAAGATCCCAGTTTCCATGGGCGATTGCTGACCATCCCATCTGCATGCGGTAATTCACATTAGGTCTGTCCATGTTACGTCCGCGCTTGGTAGTGATCACAATCACACCGTTAGCAGCACGGGCACCATAGATAGAGGTCGATGATGCATCCTTGAGGACTGACATACTCTCGATATCCGCAGGATTGATGGTATTGAAATCTGAAGAGGATATCTCGACTCCATCAAGAATATAAAGAGGTGCCGTTCCCGAATTAATGGAATTGGTACCTCGGATAGTCATGGAAGCAGAAGCACTCGGCTCACCGGTATTCGAAAGTACGGTAAGTCCGGCAACCTGGCCCTGAAGTGCCTGATCGAAGGCCGCTGTAGGGGTACTCTCCAGTTTGTCCGATTTTACGGTCGAAACCGAACCGGCAACAGTTCCTTTCTTTCGCACACCATAAGCGATGACAACTACATCGTCCAATTTGAGATTTTCCGGCTGCATCACGACATTGTGAGTAAACTCTGCCACAGATGGCACGACCACCACCTCGTCCACGAAACCGATGCTTGAGAATGTGAGTTCCGTACCTGGAGCAACATCGATGACATAATCACCATCCAATGATGTTATGACACCGTTTCCAGGACCGGCAACAACTCCAACTCCCATCATCGGCAGGCCGTCTTCAGCGGATGTCACCACACCGCTTACCTTTACTGTTGTCTGTGCTGAAAGCATGACACCAGCGACGGCAGACAAGAAAGCAGTCAGAATCAGTTTTAGATAATTTTTCATCAATATTGATTTTGTTATTATTTTTCCAACCTGCAAAGATACTCATTTTCCCGCGCAATACAATATAACATACTCAGTATCCCATCAAAGAGTTATAGGCAGGATACATTAAGTATCAATCTAGTTACCTGAACTCGAAATCTGTCAGATTCTTCAAGCCAGGCATGCCATAATATGCCTCGACAACATCACCCCTGAGAAGAACTTTCCGCCCGAGAAGAAAGGGATTGTCAACAAGATTCATCTCCTCTCTTATATATCCTGAAGGAAGAGCGACGGCGATACACGAAGCCCTTGAAGAAGCAGACGACCTGGACCCCAGAAGAATGTTCGTATCATAAGAGAAAGGCGGCGCAAAAGAAGCGGAGGACGAGGTAAGGTCACCACCTACAATATAACCGCTCACCCACACATTCTCTTCTCCAATGGATTCCAATGCCTGTGAAACGGTCAGAGCATCAGATGCATCATCACCCTTACCTGAAGATCCATCGCCGATGACATAAGACTCCGCAAGCCAGTTTCTGGAAGTATCAACGGCTACCTTGATCTGCTCCTGAGAGCCAGCGCCGGTCTTACCGGATGCACTTACAGAGACCTCCAAGACGGTCTTAGGCTGCAATACTCTGGTAAACAAAACTTTATCTACACCTCTCTCGCTCATCATCAGAGACACGCTGCCAGGAGGAAAATATGCTATCCTCTTTTCAGAATACCCATACATGAGTTTACCTTCCGATGATTTCAGAAAAAGCACCGCATCCGGACAATGTTCCAGAAAACTTTCATCAATCTTCAACCTTATACCAGAATTCATTTGTACACAGGTAAGTTTCACATCCGCAACCCCACCCGAGGGAACCACGACACACTGTTCATCTCCGTATTGAGGCGCAGCAAAGGCTGGTTTGGAAAAATCACAAGACCTTACATATATAGTATAACTGCCTGCATCCACCATGATGGATTCCGGAGAATCACCATAAACACCGTCATATATGACCGCCCCATCCGGTCCGGACACAGTCAGAAGAAAATCCCCGGTATCGGGTATTGTCTCAACCACCCTGGTAACCGAGGCATCATTGAACGAAATCCTCAATTCCCCTTTTTCATCAACTCGATCAGGAACACCCAAGACCTGGCAGGATACCGCCGCAAACAGAATCAAAAACCTTTTCATAATCTATCTCCTCTTTCTTTAAGGTCCGCAACATCGCGGATTCAACAAATATATAAGAGACAGACGAGACTTCGGCAAAGAAAAGGAAAAATAAAAAATACATGTTTTTTATGTATGATTTTTCCGTTTTTTAATCAATCTACAAACATTTTTACAGGTAATACTTTTATCGAAATTGTAACAATTCATATTAAATTTGACACACAGAAACTCCATAAAAAATTCACGGGACAATCGCATTCACTGCGATCGCCCCGCTACTTAACCTAAACTTAAACTATGAAAAACTTCGTGACAAAGATAAGTAACTTTACCAAATTAACAAATCAAACAACGCGTATCTTTGCATATTTTAAGAGTAAAATCTTTTCTCCATGGTCATCAAAGACTATTTTTGCCTTCAAATCAGCCATAGACCCTGTTATCTCAAGTATGTTACCAAATCCAAACCTATTATGCTCGATCCTCTGTCCGGCCTTCAACTGCAGAACAGGCGTAGGCTCAAATTCAGCATCTGGAACACGCTTCTGAACCACCTGCGGACGCCTTACCGGAACAGGTTCGCTTCTACGGGCAGGAGCAGACACCCTCTCAGTCTTTACCGGGCCAGATCCTCCGTAATTATATGAACCTCCAGATCCGGATTTTCCTACCGGACGATGCCCCCATCCGTCAAACCTGGACTCAGACCTCTCCTCTTCATCTGTAGTCAACGGATTGGATATGTATTGCTGCCCTATTTCCTTTACGAAGCGGCTTGGAGAATTGGACTCATGTTTGCCGTTCCTGGTACGGGTCGAAGCGAAAGAAAGTTGCAGAACCTTTTTTGCACGGGTCATCGCAACATAAAAGAGACGACGTTCCTCTTCTATTTCCGATTCGGATGCCATAAAGCCTCCTGAAGGGAAAATATTTTCTTCCAGACCAGAGACAAAAACATACGGAAACTCCAATCCTTTAGACGAATGCACGGTCATCAAGGCAATCTTGTTGGAACTCTCCTCATCATCCACATCCACAGCACTCAGTAAAGAAGCGTTCTCCAGATAGTCGCCAAGAGTAACTACCGGAAGATCGGAAGCGGACAAATCAGCGCCGTCAGATGCAAGACCTTCAGCCTGCATTTCCTCAACATATTCGCCATGCTTTTCCTCAATGAATATCTTCACACTATTAAGGAGTTCTTCAACATTGGCCGTCCTTGACTGTCCTTCAATACTTGTATCGCTCCTATAGAACATAAGAAGTCCCGAATCCATAGCGACAGCGGCAGCGACCGTATACGCATCCTGATTATTTGAACGAAGACATAGTTTTCCGACCATATCGCAGAATTCCCTTATCTTCTTGACCGCAGCAGGCTTCAAACCGAAATTCTCAAGATTGTCAGCATAGGCTGCCTTGAAAAGGGATGTCTTATTGTTGGACGCTGCTGCCGTCAGAGCCGACAAGGACGTATCCCCGATTCCTCTGGCCGGCTTATTCACGATTCTCTTGAAAGACTCGTCATCATTTACATTCACGACAAGTTTGAAATAAGCCATCATATCCTTCACTTCAGCCCTTT
Organism: Candidatus Cryptobacteroides sp.; assembly: GCA_045644485.1. Taxonomy (GTDB): domain Bacteria; phylum Bacteroidota; class Bacteroidia; order Bacteroidales; family UBA932; genus Cryptobacteroides. The sequence goes on from JAZRGY010000113.1 coordinate 37,071, forward strand.
CAAAGAAAGAATTGCCGGAATATATCATATAAGGCAGATTTCTGCGTCTTAAAGCCTCCTCTAGGGCACGGGACTGCGCATTGGTCCTGTACAGGATGGCAAAATCCTGATACTGTGCCCGCTCAGACTGTATACGCGAGAGTATGGACGAAGCGATCAGCAAGGCTTCTTCCTGCTCTGTATATGCCTGTATGAGACGTATCTTCTCACCCTGGGCTCCCATCGAATAACACTCTTTAGGAATGCGGGCCGAATTCCTGGCAATCACGGAGTTAGCGGCATCCACAATGACCTTGGTCGACCTGTAGTTCTGCTCCAGACGAAAGATATGATGCTGAGGATAATCCTTCTTGAAGTTAAGGATATTCTCGATCTTGGCACCACGGAATGCATAAATCGACTGGGAATCATCCCCCACCACACACAGATTACCGTGAAACTGACTCAACTTCTTAAGTATCAGATACTGGGCAAAGTTCGTATCCTGATACTCATCGACCATTATATAGTCAAACCGTCCCGATATCGACTCAAGCGCTTCAGGATTGTCACGAAGAAGGATATTCATATTCAGAAGAATATCATCAAAATCCATCACACCGGCCTGCCTGCACTTATGAGCATACAACTGGTAGATATCGCAGATACGGGGTTTCTTGGCAGAAGCATCGTTCTGCAAGGCATTCGGATTGCGTCGGTATACCTCCGGAGTCACCAGATTGTTCTTCGCCATGGATATACGTGAGAGCACGTCCTTCGGCTTATACACCTTTTCATCAAGTTGAAGTTCCTTCAGACAGGCCTTTATCGCACTGACAGAATCTCCTGTATCATAGATGGTGAATGTCGCAGGATAACCCAACGATTCCGAAAACTCACGCAGGAAACGTATGAATACAGAGTGAAATGTACCCATGTAAAGTCTCCTGGCTCTTCTCTCGCCCACCATCAGGGCGATTCTCTCCTTCATCTCCGAAGCGGCCTTCTTTGTAAAGGTCAAGGCCAATATCCTGGACGGGTCAAGATCCGTCTGTTCGAGGATATATGCAATCCTGCTCGTCAATACTCTCGTCTTGCCAGACCCCGCACCAGCAACTATAAGCACCGGCCCGTCCACACAACTGACAGCAGCCTTCTGCTCACTGTTCAGTCCCTCTAAAATAGCACTGTTCTTATTCTCCATAATGACGTAAAATAATGGCGCAAAATTACAAAAAAATTCGTATCTTCGCGGGCGCATTTTGAATCTATACTCAAAACAGTTTATATAATGTCAAACAACATCTATTTGAAAAAGGGTCTTGACCTCCCTATCAGTGGAGTCGCTGCCCAGAACACCAAGAAAGTGATTGTTCCTGACGTTGTGGCCGTAAAACCTACCGACTTCCGTGGTCTCGTACCGAAACTTCTGGTAAGGGAAGGTGACAAGGTCCTTGCAGGTACACCTGTCTTGGCTGACAAGATGTCTCAGAACATCCTCTTCGCGTCACCGGTAAGCGGAACAGTCGCAGAGGTAGTAAGAGGCGAAAAGAGAAAGTTGCTTGAGGTCCGCATCAAGGCGGATGAGAAACAGGAGTATGTTGATTTCGGAGTAAAGAAGGTTGCTGAACTTTCTGCAGAGCAGATCAAGGAAGCCATCCTTCAGGCTGGTCTCTGGCCAGCCCTCACACAGAGGCCTTACGGAATCATCGCAAATCCTGAAGCAAAACCAAAGGCAATTTTCGTTTCAGCATTTACAACTGCCCCACTTGCAGCAAATCCTGAGTATGCACTCGGAGCAGATTTCGAGCACATCCAGACTGCAATCAACGCACTGGGCAAACTTACAGATGGAGGAGTTCATCTATCTCTCAATGCAGAGAACTATTCGGGCACTCCTTTCCACAAACTTGAGAATGTCATCCAGCACACCTTCACAGGAAAGCACCCTGCAGGTAATGTAGGTGTCCAGATCCACCACATATCTCCGATAAGAAAAGGTGAGACAGTCTGGACAGTATCACTCCTCATGCTCGCTGCGATAGGTAAACTCTTCAACACAGGAAAGTACGACGTAAGGAGAAAGATCGCCGTGACTGGTCCTAAGGCAGAGAATCCTGCATATGTTGAGGGATATCCGGGCATCGCGATGAAGGAACTCAAGGACTTCTACACTTCGGCAGACAACCTCCGCTTCATCAGCGGTGATGTACTTACCGGTACAAATATAGGAGCAGAAGGTTTCCTCGGATTCGCGGACAACCAGGTCACCATCCTCGAAGAAGGAAACAAGTACGAACTTCTCGGATGGGCGAAACCGTTCAGGACAAGCCAGTTCAGCGCATCGCGCACATACTTCTCATGGCTCACTCCTAACAAGAAGTATGACATGGACACTAACCTCCACGGTGGTCCTCGTGCATTTGTAGTCAACGACACATACAGCAAGGTTCTTCCTATGGACCTCTACCCTGTATATCTCCTCAAGGCATGTCTTGCAAACGACATCGACAAGATGGAGAAGTTCGGTATCTACGAAGTCCTCGAAGAGGATCTCGCACTTTGCGAATATGTATGTCCGTCAAAGATCTACATCCAGCAGATCATCACTGACGGTATCGCTCTCATGTTGAAAGAAATGTGCTAAAGCAAAGAATTATGAACGGATTAAGAAATTTTGTAGATAAGATCAAGCCGACCTTCGAGAAAGGCGGCAAGCTCGGATTCCTTCATTCGACATTCGACGCTT